>JAYWBH010000434.1:0-1524 GCA_043781815.1 Bryobacterales bacterium
CGCTATCACCGTCTTTCGGAAGAGCCCCATCAGAATAAGCATCAATCCACCAAAAAACTTCTCGCCATCGAAATGCCTAGGATTCTGAACCTGCGGCAGTAAATGCGAAGGTCTTTGAATGGGGCCAGCAATCAGGTGGGGAAATAAGCAGATGAAAAGGGTGTAGTCAACAAACCTTCTTGAGGGGGCAAGTTTCCCTTGATAAACATCGACGATATAGGCGACTTCCTGGAAGGTGTAAAACGATATGCCCGGCGGAAGTATGATCATCAATATTGGTAACGAAAGTGAGGTGAAACCAATGGAGGCTAAGACATCGGCAAGGGAAGCTGCAAAGAAATTGTAGTACTTAAAGATGCCAAGAAAGCCGAAGTTTAAGATTAGTGAAAAAGTAAGCAGCGATCGCCGGAACTTAATATTTTTGCTGTCAGCAATCTTCTGGGCAAGAATGAAATCGACCGTGGCGGAAGTCAACATCAGAAGGAGAAAGCGCCAATCCCACCAACCGTAAAAAAAACAACTGGCACCAAGCAGCAGGCGATTTTGATTTAGCCATCCAATTCGCCAATAGAACACGGCGACGAGGATCAGAAACAGAAGATAGATCGGAGTATCAAAGAACACTTCTAAGATAGTTTACAATAATTCGAGAAAATTGCGTTGAGGCTACTTCTTGAAGTCCACTTCATCCTTGAACGCTTCCAGGGTGTTGTAGGCGATTGGACAAAAAGTGGCTTTCTCAGGCATTTGCCACATGCGAGCTACCAAGCTCCACTCTCCTCGCACCAAATCGGGGAAGGTTCGACAGGAATGGGGCCTGGCATCGTAGATCCCAAAAACACGCAGCCCGTTTCGGTGCGCTTTAGGATCAAGTCGCCTTCCGGGGATACATCGGTACAGTTTCGGCGATGCGTCTCCATATATCTTTGACAAAGCGGGGATGAAATGAGAGGTCGCGTGACAGTCTGGTGCATTGGTGATACTGTTGGTACTTCTGTGAAGCTCCTGCTTTCTTAGGGGCTTTTCAAGTTCCAGGAATCGAACAAGTCCAGCAATCGATGGGTATTGTCGACGACACGGCTGGGGTAGGAATCCCATTGTGAACGGTTGACAATATCGGAAAAGGCCTCTACGTGAAAATAGTCCTCTACATCCACGGATAAAATTCCGATGGGGCGGGTGTTTGTCGACAATTTGGAATCTACGGCCATATCGGGGAAGCTACTCCCATTTTCGCATATCGTCCGAACTCGCGAATAAGTTCACATTTGAACCATACCGAAATACTGGTTCACGACTGCTATTGGATTGCTATGCTACTTGTAATCATTAGTTTACAGCATAGCGATATGTTTTTTCTTAATATTTCGTCTCTAGAATTCAGGACAAAGGTGGACAGTAAACAATGCAAAGAGCAATTTTCCTGATCCTCAGGGGTCACCCCAAAACCGGCCATTGATGGTCACTTCAAAACCGGCCAATAGAAAGCAGCCAGGACATGAGTTGTTTATACCCTGATTGAAC
>JAYWBH010000435.1:0-1524 GCA_043781815.1 Bryobacterales bacterium
CGCACTGAAGGGATCCGTTCTGTGATCACCTGAAGACCGTTAGACAGGCGGGTTTGTTCCACCATCGCTTTTTTCGTTGCCATTGTCTTCGATTGTAGCGAAACCGGGTGCTAAACTTAAGGAATAATGGCGCGCGTACATCCTAGGCCCGCCGATACTTTCCTCACTGGCAAGGAACTTCCAGATCTTCAACAGCTATTAGGCCCAACCGTTCCGGCCTACCGTGCCAAGCAAGTCTACGAAGCGTTGTACCGGCAAAACATCAATGATCTATCGGAAGCCACAATGCTGCCCGATGCTCTTCGTGCCGATCTGGCATCTAAAGAAAACTTGGGTCGCCTGGAAATTGACAACCGATTCACTTCAGTGGACGGCACCACGCGCTATCTCCTTAAGCTGCCTCTGGACGGTCGCACCGTTGAAACAGTTTTGATGCCAGAAGAAACCAGGCACACCATCTGCATCTCCACTCAAGTTGGCTGCCCTGTCGATTGCCAATTCTGCTTAACCGCAGCCATGGGCTTGGAACGCAACTTGACCGTTGGCGAAATTGTTGGTCAAGTATTGGTGTTGTTGCGGGAACATAACCTGGATCCAAGGTCGGAACAATTGAACCTGGTGCTGATGGGTATGGGCGAACCGTTGCTGAATCTGGACAATGTATTGAAGGCCATTCGCATCCTCTGCGATCAGCGTGGGGTGAGTATGGCGGTGCGCCGCATTGCGCTTTCCACTTCAGGCATTATTCCTAAGATTGAGGAGCTGGGCCGTGCCGAAATACGGCCTCGGCTGGCCATATCGTTAAATGCATCTAGCGACGAACAGCGTCGAGAGATCATGCCGATCACCCGCAAGTATCCTCTTAAAGAATTGCTTGAGGTCTGCCGGAACTATCCTTTAAAGCCTCGTGAAAAATTGATGTTTGAATATGTGCTGCTGGGCGGAGTGAACGATTCCGAAGCGGATGCCCATCGCGTGGTGAAACTTTTGGCGAACATGAAGGCTGTGGTTAATCTGATCGCGCTAAATCCTGGCCCAGGTATTCCGTTCAAGACTCCTTCTGTTGAAAACGTCAATGCCTTTCAACAGATCATAATGAAGGCCATTCCCTGTTACGTTCGCAAACCCAGAGGACGCGATATTTACGCAGCCTGCGGTCAGTTGAAGCGCACAGTAACGCAGGAATTAGTTGCCATTTCATAACAAGAAGTAAGGGGCGATATTATTCGGCCCCTTGCCCATTGTGATCAAATTAAGCAGCTTGTTTGCGGCGATACAATGCGATGCTGACCAGGCCTGCACCCAGAAGCAATGCGGTTGCAGGTTCTGGAGTAGCTCCTACTGCACCACCACCGTCACCGGTCATTTCCTGTGTCAGGTTTGTTGTCTGACCAAGATTCAATGGACCGGCATAGATGCGGAAGTTAGTCAGATTGAAATTTCTATAATCTTGACCGTTCACTTGAGCCAGCAGTGTTACAGCGCCATTTGGTAACGGGCCGGACCCATCCACAAGAAAGCGAT
>JAYWBH010000436.1:0-14499 GCA_043781815.1 Bryobacterales bacterium
CCGTAAATCGTCACCAGGTTACGCTGGGCGATTTCCAATACTTCTTCCATAGATTTCTTCGACGCGTTGTCATGCCCATCGCCAATCACAATCAGCACACGGCGCGGTTCCAGCGGTTCACCCTTGACCAAGCTGCGGGAAGTGCAAGCCATGTAGATGGCATCATACAAAGCCGCCCCACCGCCCGGTTTCAATTTGCCGATCTTTTCGACGATCTTCGACGAATCATTGGTGGTGTTCACCGCCAGTTCGGCTTCTTCTTTGTAGGTGATCAGATAACCGGAAAACTTTTTTGCGCGATCCGATTCAGGCAATAGCGTTAACGCCAGTTCCTGGGCCGCTTCCTGATACTTTTTCCAATGCATGGTCGATGCACTGGATAGATCCAGAAGAAACCCCACCACAACGGGCTGTTCCCGTTCGCGAGAGAAGTAAGAGATTTTCTGCTCTTTACCTTCTTCGTAAATCTTAAAATCTTTTTCTTCAAGGTTGGTAACAAAGCGGCCTTTTTCATCGGTGACAGTCACCGGGACAATCACCTCGTTCACCGAAACAGAAATCGGTTGCTGTTGGCCTGAGGCCGTTTGGCTTGAAGCCCTTTGGCATAAGGCAAAGACCGTTAGCAGCAGAACGAAGGAGGTCATTTGGCGCATAGTATGATTATCCTCTGTAATCAGGTTGGGGGCAATGGAGCGTCCCGTTTATGAAGTTGCTCAGCGATAATGTCACCCCTTAACTGCTCAGCGACTTTGTCCTCTCCGGCGAAAGTAGAGGGTGACCTTGAGCCAAGAGCAACTACAACGAATCAAAGTAATAGAGAATGCGGTAAAGGGGCGAATCAGCGTAGAGGAGGCGGCTGAGTTGTTGGGACTCGAGCATACGCCAAGTCAAGCGTCTGAAGCAGCGTTCCGAGGGGGACAATGCCGATTGGGTCTATCATGGCAACCTTGGAAAGATGCCGTCCAACCGCAGCAAGGAAACGGTGCGCAAGCAGGTGGTGGAACTGGTCAAAGGTATCTACAAAGGCTTTCAACGATACCCATTTGTGGGAGAAGCTGAAGAAGGTCGAAGGCCTTGTTCTGAGCCGCCAGAGTGTGCAACGAATTTTGCGCGATGCCAAGCTAGCATCACCGCAAAAGCGGCGCGCATCGAACTTCCGGTCGCGACGGGAACGGCGGGCGCAGGAAGGCACTATGCTGCAGACCGACGGCAGTACCCACGATTGGCTGGAAGGGCGTGGACCTAAACTCACTATGATTGGCTTCATTGATGACGCTACAGGTAAGGTTCCTGTGGCGCAACTTTCAGGATCGTCTGCTGAGTGAGCTGCGCTTGGCCGGGGCCAGTACGGTGGAACAGGCCAATGCAGCGCTCGAACGTTTTTTGCCTGAGTATAATGCACAGTTCGCCAAGCCCGCCAGACAGGCGGGGGTGGCCTATCGCAAGTTGGATGTTCGTCTGGACCTGGATTATATTTTCGCGTTGCGTTATGAGCACGTCGTCAATCCCGATCACACCATCGCGGTAGGCACGGGGTTGCGAGTGCAGTTGCCGGCGCTGGCTGGTCACAGGTACGCGGGCAAGAAAGTAGAAGTATGCCACCAACCCAATGGCGATATGAAGGTCTATCTGGAACGGCGCCTGCTTCATTGTCAAGCCGCCGAGTCGGGCGCAGGGCCAGTCCGCGCACAGGACATGCGCCGCAGCAGCGGACCACGCAAGAAGAAACCCGCTAAGATCTACGCGTTTGCTGGTCGCGCAGCGATCTTAAGGATGCCTTAAGTTAGGAAGGCCACGTTGGGGTGGCGCCTGACGGGGCGGCCCAAGACCGAAGCGATGGACTGGCTCCGTGGTGATCGGCTTGAAGATCACTCCCGCAGGGAGTGGTCTTGAAGTAAGACCAGATCATTCCGGTGAAGTTCCGAGGTCTTGGCCTTTCAAACGCGACGCAGCCGGGCAGCTTTTGCCCGGCTTCCTTTCTGATTTAACTAGGGCAGGAGGGACAAAGTCGCTGAGCAGTTAGGGTGACATTATCGCTGAGCAACAACATCGGAGCGTCGACGATAAATTTCAATGGGTGGGCTGCCCTTCACTTCAACGGTCTTCACCAAATCCCAATACAGGCCGCGACGGCTCCAGGCGGCAATGCGGCGCGATACATGATCCCCTGAAATAGCAACGGCCCAACGGCACTGCGGGAATAGCAGGGGTTTGGCAAGTGTTGCATCAAGCAAGAGCCCGTTGCCTTCGTGAACGATTTCGCGAAGATCAATGCCCGCTTCACGTGGAATGCCAACCACATCGCTGAACGGCATCAGCATTCCGTCCCGCGGTTTGTAGTGAACCTTCATGTATCTTGCCGCTTCGCCGGTCCAACTACGGCGGACTTCAGAGTTCACTTGCGATTCCTTCCAGGTGATCCAGTTCGCTGGTTTCGGATAGGCCAGCCAGGGGATGACGGACATCAGCACACAAATCAGGGCGATGGGTTTCGGCCAGGGTCCGGCTACCAAACCAGCCGTGCAGAAGGCGGCGAATGGTAACAGCGCAAGCCCATAGCGGGTGTTGTAGTAACTGTCGTTATAGAGCGCTGGAACAAACACGGGGGAAGCGCCGGAGTGCATATTCAAGACATAAAAAATCATCGGCAGGGTCAATATGACCAAGGGAATCCAAGTGCGCCGCGCGGCTGAAGCGATGGCACCTATCATGCCAAGAATCGCCAACGGCCAGCCAGTGTTCAGTACGGCTGCGGCTTGGAAAAAGTGCAGCGCCGTTATCCAGTCGCCTTTGCCAGGGTAATCGCGCCCACCTTGAATTGCTTGGGGCGAATAGGGACCGTTGTAGAATTCCAGGGCGTTGCCACAAAACCAAAGGTTGTGCCACAGCCAAAGCAGCGGGCCAGCAGCCGTGATCAGGATAAACAATAGCGCCGCTATCCAACGATTCGTACCGGCGCGCCAGAAAAGGTATATCGCAACAAAAGGCAGCAAAAACCATCCTTCATAACGACACATAGTTGCGGCCAAGGCGGCAAGGCTTGCGCCCATCACGGTGGGTACGGACGGGTAGTGATGAAATCGAATCAGAAAGTAGAGCAGCCCTAGCAGTGAAGCAAAGTACACCGATTCGGTCATCGGCAGCGCTTGCAAATAGAGCATGTTCGGATTGAGTGCGAACAAGGCCGCAGCAGTGAATCCGGCAGTGGTGGAATGAAATGCTCGCCGTGCGGCACCGAATAGGAATCCGGTAGCGATGACGAAGCACAACGCCGATGGAATGGTTCCGGCCAGCCCCGTGCGCCATAGAAAATTATTGCCGACAAACGGTAGCATCAAGACATGAGGCAGCGGCAACCAAACAGTACCGATCTGTTCCCAGCCAGGCGTGCGCGAATCCACAACGCGTCGGGCGATGGCTAAGTGCGCCTGAGCATCGCCATAGTAGAGCAGGTAATTTTGCGAATAGAGAAACCAGATAGCCAACGCGCTGACAAGGGCAGCGGCTGCCATCACCATTAGTAATGGAAAAAGCCCGTGTGAGATCCCATGAGTTCCCACACGGGATTTCACCCGTGGCTTTACCCGCAGCTTACGTTTAACGGGCTTCTTAGAAGTCCGTGAACTTTTTGAATTCTTGGAATCGGGCATCAATTTCAGCGCGAGTCAAACTATAGAAACGTTCTGGTCCGAATTTCTCACAACAGAAGCTGCCCATCACTGAGCCGTGAATCACCGCGCGGGAAAGTTCACGTCGATCAATATGGCCTCGGGCCAGGTCGATCCCCTGCTCCGCCAGATAGCCAACAAAGCCGCCAGCAAAGCAATCGCCCGCACCGGTTGGATCAAAGACTTCGTCCAAAAGATAACCTGGAACAATGAAGTAATCGTCGCCACGGAACAGCATGGCACCGTATTCGCCACGCTTGATCACCAGCGTGTTCGGACCCATGGCCATGATTTTCTTAGCGGCTTTTTTCAGATTGGACTCACCGGAAAGCAAGCGAGCTTCGCTGTCATTGATCAACAGGAAGTCCCATTCCTTAATGGTTTCCAGCAGTTCTTCGCGGGAACCGGTGATCCAAAAATTCATCGTGTCGCCACCCACTAAACGTGGCTCTTTCATTTGATGGCGAACGGCACGCTGCAAGCCTGGTTGAATGTTTCCCAGCATCAAATAAGGCTGATCGCGATAGGATTCAGGAAGCTTCGGATTGAAATCGGCGAAGACATTCAGGTCAGTGACCAACGTTTCGCGGTCGTTCATATCTTGCGAATAAACGCCCTTCCAAAAGAAAGTTTTCCCAGCGACGCGTTCCAAACCCGCCACGTCGATATTCCGTTCTTTCAGAATAGTGACGTCAGATTCAGCGAAATCATCCCCGACGATCCCGACAATTTTTACCGGCGTGAAATAGCTTGCCGAAAGGGCAATGTAAGTACAGGCGCCGCCCAAAATCCGGTCACGCTTACCGTGGGGCGTCTCAATTCCGTCATAGGCGACGGATCCAACAACAACAAGTGACATTGTTTTATTGTAGCGGAGGGCGGCGTGATTATTGTTTCTTTCGCCTTGTTGGCGTTAGCGGGACGGGCGGCACAAAGACTGGACGGCTCTTTTGCGCTGCACAATCCCTTAGGTAAAGATTTATAAGATTCTGGTAGGGCATACCCAGTTCCGTAGCCAGATTCTTGAAATAGTCCACGGATGAAGCGTCCAGGCGAATCGTAATCTGCCGCTTGAGTTGTTTTGTGTAAGAATTTTTGCGGGACTCTGAAAAATCGTATTCGCTTCTCATCGAAGACTCCAATTATAGATCGGCCTTCTTCAAATGAAACACCATGTTTGGCGAAATTGGATCTCGCTTTGTGCGCACTAGGCTGGCCGTCGTCTTGCAATGTTGGAAAGGCCGGGTTGTGAACCGCCAAATGCGGCAAGCTTCTTTCCCGATTCCCGAGCTATCAAAGCCAACAAACCTTCTCGCAAAAGTAAAGCTGTCTGCTGAATTCCGGTCAGTTCCCGGGCGCGCTCCACCAATTGGTCGTCGAGGGTTAAAGTGGTTTGCATATGCAACAGTATGCACCATATCTGGTCATTCTTGGCATGGATATTTCAATGAGTTACTCCAGCGGCCGCACTATGGGCAAATGGATCCAGCGAGCCACTCATCACTACAATCATGTGGGTTTGCTTGCCGTGGTCTGTTCCGCCCACATAGGTATCCCTAAAAAGCGCACGCGATATTGCATGGCCTTCTAGGAGTTATAGTTAAGTTAAGACATATGGCGAAGAATGACGAACATGTGAAAGAACACCGACAGCACGTCGTGCCAGATCAGCGCGGCGGCTGGAGCGTCCGCAAGGCAGGAGCCGACCGAGCGACACGAGTGTTTGACACCAGAGGCGATGCCGTTGCCTTCGCAAGAGACCTCGCCAAGAGAGTGGGCGGTGAACTCTACGTACACGCCAAAGACGGCAGCATTCGCGACAAAGACACGTACAGGAACAACCCCAACCCTCCACCAACCTCCAAACGGTAAAAGTATTGAATGCCTTTCGACAAGAACGTCTTCATCAACTGTCATCAACTGTCCATTTGATGAAGAATATCTCCCGCTCATTTTCACAATCCTCTACACACAACAGACAGATGAAACTTTGAATGTGCTCAAGAACTGTTAACCTTCAGGGGTAGGTAGATTGAGCATCAGCGTTACGATGCAGGCGCTAGAGAATCGAGGGCAATCATTACCAATCAATTCTTTCCCGATATAAAGTCGATCCCATCAGCAATCACAGCAACGATTGCCTTCGGAATTATCGTGCTTGAGTTATCCAGTGCACCTCCGTGCCTCGCCCAGTCAAAGACTCCTCAATCCGCTCTCCTGCATTTTGAAGTCGATTCAGTTAAGCCGGTTGATCAAGGACACTTTGAAACCAAGCCCCACCGCTCTGGGGGAAGAATTACATGGACTACCGACCTCCGGCAGCTGGTTGAATACGCTTACAACATTCAGAACTGGAAATTGTCAGGTCGCCCCCTTCAAAGCCATTCCATTTTCGCTGTTGAGGCTCTCACCGACTCAGGCACTACCCAACAGCAAGTGCGGATCATGTTTCAATCCCTACTTGCGGACCGATTTAAATTGAAGTCGCATCGGGAAATGAAATTCGTTGACGGATACGCACTGACCGTTGCAAGCAGCGGCCCTAAAATTAAGGAAGCCGAGCCTGATGTAGCACCGCATTCTGAAACGAACGACCCCGAAGGTTCAATATTCGCCACGTTGCCAACTGTCGGCAAAACGGCAATTACTGGACGCAACGTCTCTATACTTCAACTGGTAGATGTTCTTCAACGGGTGCTGGCACTCAACGTAGTAGACAAAACAAATCTGCAGGGAAAGTATAGTTTCACATTGCAGTTTGCAAGTTTGGACGCTCCCCCGGACACTGACGCACCGTCACTTTTCACAGCTATTCAAAAGTTAGGCCTCAAATTGGTGAGGCAGAAAACGTCAGTAGAGATGTTGATCATCGACAACCTGGAAAGTGACCCAACCAAGAATTAGCGGATTGCTGAAACTAACTCTGGATGGTTGTGTCCCCACGCGAACTGATCGTCCACGATAGGCTGCGTCCCTTAAACCTGAATTTCGAAGTTAGTGGGATAGGCCTCCGGCCTGTCCTATCCTACATCTGAATGCTGCCGCTTTATGACATTTTCGAGGGCCCGAAAAGGACAGGCAAGGATGCCTGTCCTACTTAACTCTCAACTTCGGAATTCAGGTTAAAGCGCGAATTCCCGCGTACGGCTTTCGTGATGTTCTCAGAAAGTCGCTGATGCTTTGCATGTCCGCAGCAGCGGTCGGCCTCCAGCGGATGCGCATTTAGGAGTGGAGCGTCTCTTCAAAGCGGGCGTCCATTTCCGCTTCTTCGATGAACTCCCTGCGGTCGGCGTAGGTTTTGCCTTCCATCACGGCGGCGCGAAAATGCGCATTGACAAGTTCTAAAACTTGCGGCGGTATCGTGGTTCTGAGACTCTGAGCCACAAACTCAAGGACTGCTGCAATCTGCTCGCGCGTCACGTCGAATTGTTCCATCACTTCTTCGACGCTCAAGTCCTCAAGATTCTCAATGACCGTAGCAACAGGCAAACGCGTATCGCGAAACACCCACGCTCCGCTCACCTTTCCGGGGATGCTCTCTACTGAGGGGCATTGCGACCAATCTAGATTTGCCATGTTGTACCCTCTCATTTCATCGCAAAAAGCCTGCAACACTTTTAGCGTTCTTCGCGGTTTCGCAAGATCGCGGCCATGACGCGTGGACTGCGTTGACCATGCATTACTGCAATAACCCACAAGGGCTTTTCATCCGGCGCATATGCAATCAAGTAATCTCGGATTCGCTTGAACCGAAGGGGCCGACTGGTCAAGTCAGTTCTTCTAGATCCCTGATGAGGGAATACCACCAAATTTTCTAGAGTTTCTTCAACTTCCGCAATCACCCTGTCCGCTGCCGTGACGCTTTCTAGTGCGATGTACTCCCAAATTTCCTCAAGATCGATTTCCGCCTCGGGGTGGAATTCGTAGGCTGCGGTCATGAGCCAAGCTTTGCTTTGAGGGCAACGCTTTTTTCACGCAAACGAGCAAAAACTTCTTCGCCGGGAATGAGCTTAACCTTGCCATTCTTGATGTCGTCGTAGCGTGAATTAAGCATTTCGCGCGTCTCGCCCATCTCACTTACAAAACCAACCACGGCGTCCTGCACTAGGTCACCTGCGGCACGTCCACTCTGGGTGGCTAAGTCATTGAGTTGCTTTTCAAGCTCGGGTGCGAATTGAACTTCCATGGAACTGTGCTCCTTCAACCACAATACCGCTAAACTTTCCGGGGCGGAGTTGAACCTACCGCATCACAGGATACTTAATCCCCAACTGCTCCAAATACGTATCGAACTTCGCCGAATCATAATACAGCTTGCGCATCGCTGGACGATGCTCATCCATAATCTTCTTATTCAGCCAAAGTGCTGGCTGATCCCCATCGCGCAGAAAGCTTTTATACTTCACTTCCTTCGTCTGCACATCGTTGAAATACTCCCACGCTTTTGTCACCAGTTCCGGATGCAGCAACATGTCCAGCATCGTCAGCGCCTGCACTTTCGCTCCTGCCAGCGAACCTTTATGGGCAATCGGCGTGGCCATGGCAATTGCGTTTGCCCAGTTGTGGCCAGGGCCTCCGGGGATGTTGGCTGGATAGCGCAACGTCACCGTCGGCACCACCCAGGAAATGTCGCCGATGTCGTCCGACCCTGAGTTTGTGGGAATCACGTCCCCGTTGGCATCGGGCGTTTTCGGCACATGAATATCTTCTACCTTCATGGGCAATCCCTTCACCGGAACCTTCAATTCTTTTTGCAGAGCCTTGGCCAATGCCTGATCGTCATCAGACCAGACAGGCAAACCCACCTTCTTGATGTTCTCGTACATCGCTTCGGCAATCGGCTTGTTGAAATGCCCTGCCCAAGCGCTGCCCAACAGCCGCGACGTGTAGGTTGTATCGGTCATCAACGTGGCTGCCTTGGCCATGTTATCGCCGATTTTCCAAAGGTCAATCACGTGCGTATAGTCGAGCTCTCTGAAGTAATACCAAACCGAAGCCGTTTGCGGAACCACGTTCGGCTGATCACCACCATTGGTGATCACATAGTGCGAACGTTGCGCCAGTCGCAAATGTTCACGACGAAAGTTCCAGCCAATGTCCATCAGTTCCACCGCGTCCAATGCACTTTTGCCGCGCCATGGTGCACCGGCACTATGGGCGCTCTCGCCCTTGAACTGATATTCAACAGACACCATACCCGTGCCGCTACCGCCTCCCCAGGACACACCGAATTCCGAGGCCACATGGGTAAACAGCACCACATCCACGTCTTTAAATATGCCAGCGCGAACCAAATATGCCTTGCTTCCCAACTGCTCTTCAGCAACCCCGGGCCACAATTTCAAGGTGCCTTGCAGATGTTCCCTCTCCATGATTTTCTTCACCGCCAGCGCCGCCGTAATGTTCAGCGGAACACCGGAGTTGTGACCTTCCCCATGCCCAGGCGCACCATCGATCTGTGCTTCGTGATAGCCCACACCGGGCGTTTGCGAAGCCTGCGGAATGCAATCAATATCGGAACCAAGTGAAATCACCGGCTTCCCTTTGCCCCAAGTTGCCACCCAAGCCGTAGGAATTCCCGCCACGCCGCGTTCGATGGTGAAACCTTCTTTTTCCAAAATGCCAGTCAGGTATTTGGACGTCTCAATTTCCTGAAAACCAAGTTCTGCGAAACTGAAAACACTATCCACCATCACCTGGGTCTGCTTTTTCATAGCATCCACTTGGCCCAGTAGATCAGCCTTCATGGCCGCTTCTTTCCCCGGTTGTGCATTCAGAATTGCCGCAGTAAGCAGCAGTGTAGCCAGAACTCGCATAGACGAAAGACTCCTTCAAATTAGGGTAGCCTATCGCTGACTGACCGCGACAACATAACTCCGCTACACAATATCGGCGAACTGCCGCTTCATCCGCTTGAACAGCCAGTGCCCAAAGAAAAATAGGAAAATGGAAAGGATCCAAACCTTGAACATCGGTTCAAACTCCGGCGCCCGGCCTTCCAATAAAATCAGTCGATACCCGCGTACAAAAGCGTACATCGGGTTACGACGAAATAAGGGCATGGCTTGTTGTGGAAGTGACTTGTCCGAATAGCAAATGGGCGTCAGGAAGAACCACAGAGTCAGCAGGAAACCATTGATTTGCACCAGGTCGCGCACAAACACTCCGGCCACTGCCATCAGCCAGCACATGCCCATGGTGAACAGAATCTGCGGAATCACCACCATCGGCAACCACACCATACTCTTCTGCAAAAATCCCTTCGCCGCCATCATGAAAAACAGGTAGACCACAAATGCCAAGCCGCTGGTAACCAGTCCTGAAATGGTCAGGTTCACTGGCAATATCTCCACCGGGAACAACAGCTTCTTCACAAAATTTCGATGCTCCCAAACCACGGAAGGAGCCCGTCCCATGGATTCTGAAAATGCCAGCCATGGCAACATGCCGCACAAGAAAAACAGTGCGTAACCGGCAGGCGTCCGGTCGCCATCGTACGAAGAATGCAGCACCACACCAAACACGAAAAAGTAAGTGGACATCAACAATATCGGTTGCAACAACGTCCAAAAGACATCCCCAAAAGATCCCTTGTAGCGCGATAAAATGTCGCGTTCCACCATGGCGCTAATTAAGCCCCAGTGAGTTGTGATCGTTGTAAAGGGCGCCCTAATTGCACGCCATAAAGTGGAAGGCAGTAACCGCATCCGCAAACCTCGCAGGGTGGTCCTTCGTTCCTCCAATATCCGCATTACGCCATTGCTTACTTCTGCATCAATCAATAAAAAAGACTTGCCGTGCTCATAAGCCCAGCCCTCGGTAGCATGCACCAGACTCACCCAAAATTGATAGCGGCCGTCTTCTTCAGGAGTCGGAATTGTAACTTTATGAGCACCCGCCTCATTCACCGGCTCCCATTCGCCTTCAAAAAGAAATGCTCCCTGGGCCGGTTCATAAGCCTGATAAGCAATCGCCACTTGGCCTGGGCCAGCAAACACAGCGCGCCAGTCAGATGGCAATAGGACTTCCGCCTCCACCTAGTCGCCGCCTTCATACAGCCAACCTGGGTAGCGCGCCTTTATAGGGCCACTCTTTTTCCCCACCGCGTAAATGCCATCGCCCCGTAGCTCCCCGGAAAGCTGATACCGTTCCAGCAAATTCTTCACCCAACCATGCCCTGGCTGCGGTTCATCGCGGAACGGACCCGTCTCCAGCAATGTCACATCGAACCCAGCATCACTCAACAAACGATGAATTTCCCGAGGCGTATATTCCCGATTGTGCCGTGCCTCCACTTCCTCACCAGGCTTCGATGGTCGAATGTAAGCTGGAAAAAATCCTGGATGGTAACCTTCCAGAATCGCTTTAATGGCCCGCAATGATCCAATATTCGGTGTGGTCACCACAAAATGTCCGCCAGGTTTCAAAATGCGATTCACTTCGCTCATCATGAACATTGGGTCCGACGGCAAGTGCTCAATCAATTCCCCACATAGCACGGTGGCGAAATGTTCATCGGGATAGGGGAAGCGATCCTTTTCAGCATCGAATAAATCCACATCGCACGTAAAGACTTCACCCTTATCACTGGTCGCCGATTTCGAATCCGTATGTCCTGCCACGCCATAATAGCAGCCGCGCACTTCCCCATAGCCCAGCTTGGTTTTCAGCGCCGCCGTCACTTGCAGGTAGGCACCCATCTCCAAAATTCGATCCTCCGGTCCGCCCTCAGGGGTGATGTCCAGAGTCTTAATCAGCCGTGTAATGTGGGTATCGGCGTAGTCCCTCGATTCACTGCTCCAGCCCAGAATATATTCCGGCTCCACATGGTGCGGCAATGGCCTGGCCAATAGTTCTACGGTTTCTGGTGAAAGCTCTTGCGACGGTGGTGCTTCCTCCGGCTGGGCCCATTCCGACCCGTCTCTCACGGATCGTAGGAAATCCACGTAGCGTTCCGCCGCCAATTCCCAGTTGCATTCACGGGCCACCCAGTCACGGGCCCTTTCCCCAATTTCCCTGGCCAACTGGGGTCGCGAAACCAGCAGATTCAGATACTCAAAAATGGTGTCTTCTTCGCGGGAATCCACGGGAACTTTTAGACAAATGGAATCAGGAAATTCGGCGAAGCTTCCCACGTCACTCACCAACACTGGCTGTCCCAAACCTAACGATCGCAATAACGTGCCCGAGCTTTCCCCTACCGTTGGGAAACGAAGATTTAACACCACGTCGACGGCAGAAATGTAACCGGCAAAATCTTCCAGCGGCGTGAATCCCAGCATGCGCACATGCTCTTGCAATCCCAGGCTGCGAATCAATTCAGCCAACGGGAAATCAGCATGCGCTTCGCCCACCAGAATCATTTTGGCATCGTCCCGCAAACGCACCAATCGACGAAATGCTCGTAACGATTCAGCGATTCTCTTGTACGGCTTCAAGAATCCGAAAATGCCAATCAGTGGAGTGGTTTCATCCAGACCCAACTTGTGACGGAAATTCATGCGATCCGAATCAGGCAGCCAGGCACCATGTGGGATGCGCGCTATGGGGCCAGTGAATCCAGCTTTGCGCAAGTCGGATTCCACTGCTTTGCTATGAACAATAGCCGCTTTTGAATGTTCCAGAATACGGCGCAGCATGGGCACACCGTCATAGTCAGGACCCACTTCCAATTTCCGAACTCGTTGGGCAAAGGCCAGTGCTGCCGGGCCGCCGTCGTGCTCACATTCCAGCACGTAGCTATCCCAATCGTTGCGCTTGATAGTCAGCCCGGCCATCAAGTGATGCAGGTTCGATTCGTGCATCACCACGGTCCCCGGAAACTCCAGGGCCATTTCATAGACAAATTCGTGATGCGGATTATTGCCTATCTGATACAGCAGTGCATCATACTCGGCCGGGTTGAACGAATCGGGCTTGGCGTGGAACACATCTACATCTGCCAGCGCTTTCAAATGATCAACCAGCACAGCAGAATAATCGGCAATGCCGCTCTTGGTAGGCGGCATGGGTGAAAAAAACGCGATCTTCAGGGGACCAACTCCATGGAAAAAGTTCCAAGTGAAAACGGTACGCGGAACAACACAGGCGTGCGCGATTCATTCCTGGCAAAGAATATCTCAAAGGTCGCTTTCGATGCCGCACCCTTGAAGCTGACGCGATATTTGTCAGAGTTTGTGGGCGTACCGCCAATAGGAATCAGTTGCGTCCCCATCAGTTCAAACTGCACGTCATAAGGTCCGCCGTAATAAACCATTTGGGCCGGAGGCACGCGCCCGCTGATCAACTCCTGGCGAGCATAGAACAGGAATCCCAATGCATCGTGTGGGCAGGAATTCGTACTGAATTCGGTAGTCCCCCCGCCATCAGTTTTCCTTTGGGCATTGGCTGCGGCAAGATCGAACGTAGTGGTCTCTTTCGATTTACGATTGCCATGGGCCGCAGTCCGCGAAAATTCCACAGAACATAGGGCAGCATTCAATGTAGCGTTGAAGCGGTCCAGAACTTGAAATCCAGGAATGGATGCATCCATGGTCAATTCCAGTTTCCAATTGCCTTCAGTAGGAATAGTTTTCAGTTGCGCTTCCCCAAGACTGATGCCACTCGGCCAATTCAACTGGTATCGCAAGGTTTCAGCATTTGGCTTAGTGGCCGCTTGAAGGGAGGTAATGCACAGCAAGGTGAGGCATAGGATATTCCTCACAATGCCACTTAGTTTTCCTGCATCCCGGGATATCCCGTGGTTAAAAGACCGCTCCCTTGCGGTCACGGCTCGGTAACGCACTGATTCTACAGAGCCGTGACCGCAAGGGAGCGGTTTTTCAAAGAAACACTTGAACCTGTCCGATTGCGGAAAACTAATTAGCATTGGGCCGTACTGCGCACCAATCGGAGCAATCATCATCTTGCTCATCACCTTACCGCCGTGGCCTTGCGCGACCGGGTGCGCAGGTTTTCTCCACATACTTCGTGATACACCTCAAGCGTCATTTGCGCCGTTCTGGCCCATGAAAATTGCGCCGCATTCTGTTGCCCTAGACGTTCCATGCGCTGGCGCAACTCAGGGTTCAACAACAGGTCACGCATCGCCCGCACCATTTCACTGGTCGATTCGGGGTTGAACAGCAATCCAGCCGAATCGGCCACTTCCGGCATGGCTGAGGAATTGGAACAGGCCACTGCCCTACCGCATGCCATGGCTTCCAGAATGGGTAAGCCAAAGCCTTCATAGAACGAAGGGAACACAAAAATGTCACAAGCACTGTACAGTTGCAGCAGTTCCTTTTCGTTCACGTAATCTGTGAAATGGATCCTGTCTTTTACCAAAGACTTCTTCGCCGCCTGATGAACGTGCGGGGCAAACCAGGTTTCCTTCCCCACCAGCATCAGATGATGCGGCAGGTCAGGATGAGCGCAAAGCAGTTCCTCAAATGCCCGAATCAAACCGATTTGATTCTTCCGCGGTTGCAAGTCGCCCACGGTTAGGATAAACGGACCGGGCACTTTAAACCGGCCTTCCACAAAAGCCTTGGCATGTTGCTTGGGCTGCGGACGGAACGCTCTGGAAACTCCCGCTGGCACAACTGCAATCCGGGCCGGGTCCATCCCGTAAGCCCGGGCGATTCCTTGGCGGGAAAATTCACTGAGTGTCAGAACCCGGGATGCCGATTGAACAGTTCTTTTTACTGTGTATTGAAGTTGCAATCTGCGGGCCCGCGTGAAAAATTCCGGATGTTCCAAAAAGCTGACGTCGTGAACACTGACCACCACCGGGACTGGACAGGCGATGGGTCCGGTAAATTGCACGTGAACCAAATCGGCTTTATCCTGG
>JAYWBH010000437.1:0-1520 GCA_043781815.1 Bryobacterales bacterium
TCGACAACAGTTTTGCCAGGTGCCAAAAACGGTGCGCCAACAGTGGCGTGTTCGGCCCAGTTGATGGGGCGATCAAAAGCTAAAAGATTCTCCAGTGTACTTTCAACAGCCACCACCTGCTCCCCATCAACCACTTCCACTTTGCGAGTGAACAATTCCTGAACCAAGGGAAGACGAGTCTGAAATAGGAAGCGGTTCAATGGCCCTTGCTTTTCCGAAGCCGTCAGAAGCCACGGCACGGTATGCGCTTCGCCGTGGCCAGTAAGACCCGCCGCGCGTTCCTCTACCGACGTTGGGCCGAAGCCATCCACACAGACGAAATGACCCACGCCACCGCCACCGCCTCGTCCTGGATTACCGCGCTCGCGATCCATTCGAGTGGGGTTCCACATGGGGTCAGTCTTAGTGGCATCGGCCTTCAGGGTGAGGCTGGCGAAGGCTCCGCCAGTAGATAGGATCACCAGTTCCAGCTTGTCGTTTTCAAGAATGTGGGCGGGACGACCTTCGAATAAGGTGGGCCGTTGGGCGATGACCGGAAGCAGAAGCGCTGCGGTCAGGAAAGTAATTTTGAACATAACCTAAACCAGGATAGTAAATGCAGCTTCGGTACGTTCCACCGGACGGTAGAGGGTGTCGCGTTCAAAGGGGACGCGACCCGCTTCCGTAATGAGGCGCAGCAATTCTCCACGACGTAATGACTGACTTGTTGTAGCACCGGCATCGTGGTAAATTTTCTCTTCTACAACCGTGCCGTCAATGTCGTCAGCACCAAAACGCTGAGCAATTTGGGCAATTTGCGGAGTCATCATCACCCAATAGGCTTTGATGTGGGGAATGTTGTCGAGCATCAGCCGGGAGACGGCAATGTTGCGAATATCGTCAAAGCCGGTGGTTTTATCAATGTGTTCCAGCGACGTATTATCAGGATGAAAAGCGAGTGGGATGAACGTCACAAAGCCGCCAGTTTCATCTTGTAAATTGCGCAACTTCACCAGATGATCCACACGATCCACTTCCGATTCAATATGCCCGTAGAGCATAGTGCAGTTGGTTTTTAGGCCCAATTCATGGGAGATTCGAGCAATTTCCAACCACTCGCTACCGTCGATTTTGTGGTCGCAAATAATGCGTCGTACTCGTTCGCTAAAAATTTCCGCACCACCACCGGGTTGCGAATCCATACCCGCAGCTTTCAGTTTTAACAATACTTCCCGATGGGAAAGTTTAGTGCGTTGAGCGAAGTAGGAAATCTCCACCATGGTGAAAGCTTTCAGGTGCACGTCAGGGTAGCGCTGCTTCAATCCGCGAAGCATTTCACAATACCAATCCAGCGTTAGTTCCGGGTGCAATCCGCCGACAATGTGGAATTCGGAAACAGCTTCTTTATACCCTTCACCTGCCCTGTGCCACACTTCTTCAAGCGACATGGTATAGCTGTTTTCATTGCGTTTCTGTTTGCCAAAAGCGCACAGGCGGCAGGATGCAACACAAACATCGGTGGGATTAATGTGACGATTGAC
>JAYWBH010000438.1:0-4954 GCA_043781815.1 Bryobacterales bacterium
TTCAATGAGCAAGCGCATGCGTTCCTCACTTTCGTGCAGTTGTGCATCGGCAAGCTTGCGGTCTGTTACATCCTGATAGAAAACAGACAAGCCACCATTGCCAGCAGGGTAGATTTTGATATTGAACCACCGCTGCCACGGTTCATAAAAAGTGAGCAGCTCAATGGGAATTCGTTCCTTGTGAGCTCGCAGATATGCATGTTCAATTGTTGTGCCGACAGTTTCAGGAAACAGTTCCCAATGATTCTTGCCCAGCATGTCTTTGCGACTCAAGCCGTTCAAACGTTCCGCTTCGTGATTGGCATAAGTAATTCGCCAGGTGGAATCCAGAGCGACAACCGCGTCGGTCATACTTTCCAGAATCGCGTCGGCGTTCTGCTGGGCAGCTTCAAGACTTTTCTCAATCTGCCTGCGCTGAGAGATGTCCCTGAAAATGAGAACCATTCCAGAGAGCGATCCGTCCTCCTTCTTGACGGGCGCACCACTAGCGTCTATTGGAATCCTCCTACCGTCCCTTGTGATCAGATCCGTATGGTTGGCAAGCCCAACAGTTATGCCGGACCCTAAGACTTTCGCCACCGGATTTTCAACTACAACATCGGACCCTTCCTGCACAATCCGGAACACTTCGGAAATCAATTTCCCTTGCGCTTCCGCTTGCGTCCATCCGGTTAATTGTTCGGCAACTGGATTCATTACTACCACTCGCATATTGGAGTCAGTGGAAATCACGGCGTCGCCAACGTTGAGGAGGGTTTGTTGGAAAAGTAATCGAAGGTCCTTTTCCCGTGCTTCTGTTGTGGCAAGGTTTCCAGCCAGGCGGCTGAGGATAGTGCTGATTAGAATGTATATGCCCAATCCCAGGTAGTCCGACGAGACGATAAACATTCCAGCGAGCAAGGCACCCAAAACGGTTGTCAGCAGCCCAGGTCCGAATCCACCAAAAAAGGCGCTGATTGTGGTTGCCAGGAAAAAAGTTACGTAGGGGACTTTATCGCCCAACAGAGGTGCAAAGCTAAATCGGATAAACAGTGCGGCGATGGGCGCGGCAATCGCTACAAGATACCTGGCCAAGGTACTTTTCTGTGCTCCGCCTAAGAGTTTGTTGTCCATAGGATTAAAGCATCCTCATAAGAAGACTGAGTCACACTTGAAGATTAAGTTGTTCAGTTTACCGGAAAGTCAATCTTATGTAAACACTTTTTGCTGGTCTTTTCCTTGTCGGCGAAGTGCAGTTAGACGTCGAAGCGGAACCGTTGAATCGGCGATAATCGATTGCCGTTGCCAGACTTTTTAGGCCAACACTTTACAAGATTGCAATGGAATCGTAATCCGAATTTTGCGTGGGCGGTGTTAAGCTAGTGTATAAGGTCTTTATGAAACGAACTCTGGCTTCAGTAGTTCAGGAATTGACGCATTTTACCGTCCTCTGTTGCGACACAGGCCTTTGCGCTAGACCGCTCCCCCAGTCAGTTCAGTCTCTAGTGCTTTTCGGATTCACGAATCGCTAAAGTTTATTTTAAAGGAGTTGCCTAATGCTCAAACAAATTTCCAGGCTATTTAAGAGCAGGACTACCCTGCTTACGGCCGCGTGCAGTCTGATGTTTTCCGTTAGCCTCAGCGCGCAAAATAGCGCAGGCTTGTCCAGTATTGCCGGAACCGTTTTGGATCAATCCGGTGCCGCCATTCCCGATGCGAAGGTGGTTGTTGATAATCCGTCCAAGGGTCTGCATCGTGAATTGATGACCAATCGTTCTGGCCTGTTCAGTGCGCCTGCACTTGTTCCAGGAGAAGGCTATCAGGTAATGGTTAGCAAAGAAGGCTTCAACAAATACGAAGTGAAGGGCATTGAACTGGCTGTGGGACAGACCATGAATCTGACCCCGACGCTCACTGTGGGTTCAACCGTCACTAACGTGGAAGTGAACACAGAAGCGCCGCTGGTAGAAAGCACAAAAACGGATGTTTCCATGGTGATTGGCAGCCGCCAGCTTTTGGAACTGCCTATCAACGGTCGCCGTGTAGATAGTTTTGTAGTGAATACGCCTGGCGCTACATTTGATGGTGCGTTCGGCCTGCTCACATTCCGCGGCAATCCTGGTGGCAACACCTTCCTTACCGATGGCAACGATACCACCAATCAGTGGTACGGCGAAAACGCCGGTCGCACCCGTACATACAATATTTCGCAAGACGCTGTTCAGGAATTCCAGGTTGTGTCGGCAGGCGGTTCGGCGGAATATGGCCGGGCTTCTGGCGGTGTTGTGAATACTGTTACCCGTAGTGGAACCAACGATCTGCATGGAACTGCTTATTGGTTTTTCACCAACCGCACCCTGCGCGCAACTGATCCTTACAATCCCGGCATTAACCCGCCAGAGTGGAGACATCAAGCTGGTGCCAGCATTGGTGGACCAGCTAAGAAAGACAAGCTGTTTTACTTCTTCAATGGTGAATTGCAGCGTCGTAATTTTCCCATTTCCTCCAGCAATATTTCCAATTTGAGTTTGTTCGATATCAAGGGCAACTACGTTCCTGGTAACTGTGTAGCGCCAGCCACTGCCACCCAGTGCAACAATGCCGTTGCTTACTTAGGTCCGCGTGTAGCACCACAACTGATTCCGCGCACAGCCGACGTCAACCTGATGTTCGCCAAGGTGGATTACCGTCTCAACGACAAAAACAGTTTCACCACCAGTCTTAACTATTTGGACTTCCGCTCTCCCAACGGCATTCAAACGCAGCCATCGCTTACTACTGGCGCGGGCATCGGCAATAACGCTGATACCAACGTGTTTGATCGTACGCTGAAGGTTGGTCTGACCAGTGTGCTAACTTCCAGCATGTTGAACGAAGCCCGCTTCGGCCTGTTCAAGGATCGTCAGTATGACCCGGCCAGCCCCAGCCTGTTACCCAGCATCGGCCCTCTAGGCTTAAGCATTGGAGCGCTTGGCAATGTTGGTTATGCAACCGGCTATCCAAGGTTGAACCCCAGTGAATTGCGGCTCTCTTTTGCTGATACTCTCTCCTACATCGTCAACACGCATAGTCTCAAATTTGGCTTTGAATTCGCCAATATTGAGGACTATCAAAAGCAACTCGCCAACCGTTACGGCACCTATGCCTACGCTAACCTGACAGCGTTCGCCCAGGATTATACAAATCTTGATGGCGGCAAACGCTGGCAGTCTTATTCACAGCTCTTTGGAAATCCCATTGTGGACATCACCTTGAAAGAGGTTTCCTTCTTCGCCCAGGACCAATGGAAGGTGACCCCAAAATTGACCATCACACCGGGTGTCCGTTACGAGCATACTTCCCTGCCCCAACCCACCCAAGTGAACTCCGTTTATCCGCAAACAGGCGTGATCCCCAATAATACGGGCAGCGTGGCTCCCCGGCTTGGCATCGCCTATGCCTGGAATCCTAAGACGGTGTTCCGCGCTGGTTATGGCTTGTATTACAACCGCATGCCTGCTTCCACCATTGGCAATTTATTCGTGCAAAATGGCCTGTATCAACCTTCCTTTCGCTTAAACGGAACCACCGCAGCACAACTTGCTGGTGGTCCGGTGTTCCCCAGTCCACTTGGAACCGCACCTACTTCCGTTGCGGGAACGGCATCTATTTCCTTTGCCGATAAGGATTTCCGTAACGCCTATTCACAACAATTGGATGTAGCCATTGAGCGGCAATTGAGCAAGAATTTGGGCGTCACAGTTTCCTATATTTGGAGCCGTGGACTGCATATCATCTCCGGTCGCGACATCAATGCCGCCGAACCGACCTCTAGCTACACGTATGCGGTTTTGGACAAGAGCAACAACCGTGTAGGTTCCTACACTGCACCTCTATACACAACTCGCGTCAACCCTGCCTATGGACAGATCACGCTGGTTGATTCCAGTTTGAATAGCTATTACAACGGCCTGATTGTTCAGGTGAACAAGAAGTTCAGCGGCTGGTTCCAAGCGAATGCTTCCTACACCTGGAGCCATGCTATTGACTACAATGTTGGCGGTGGTGGAAACGCCATTTTCTCGCCGGGAATCTCCAGTGTCATCAATGGCAACTATCGGGGAGAAAAGGATTCGTCGTCCACCGATCAGCGCCACCGCCTTTCAGTGAGCGCAGTCATGCAACCCAAATTCATGAAGAACGATGGTCTGCTGGCTAAGAACCTGATCAATAACTGGACACTATCTATCATCTCCACATTCGCTTCCGCGCAGGCTCTCCCAGCAACCGTGAATGTCACAACCACACCTGCTGGCGTATTAAATAACAGTCGGTTGACAGGATTGGGCGGCCCGTCTCGCGTGCCATTTGAACCCATTGCGCAGGTGGCCATTGATCAGATCTACCGTACCGATGCCCGTCTTACCCGCAACCTTTATTTGGGAGAACGCCTGAAGGCTTCCCTTTTCTTTGAAGCCTTCAACGTCTTCAACACGCCACTGGTCAGCGGTTCCGGGCCACGCAACTTCACCAAGTACACAACCACTCGGCTAGCCGATGGCACCATTGGACTCACTCCTTTCCTGGGCTTTAATCAGCCGTTGCAAGGTCAGTTAGCAGGTGGAGAAAATTCAGCACGTCGAGCCCAAGTGGCAGTTCGTTTCACGTTTTAACGCGTCGCTAATAACCAAACCAAGAACCGACCAGGGCTCCAAACCCTGGTCGGTTTTTTTATGGAATGCATCCTAACTTGTCCTTATCCGATCATGAGAATATTATGGAAATGGCGGCAGTCCTCCACAAAAACTGCCTGCCTGCATTCCGATGTTAGTGGGATTCGCCTCCCTCCCGATGTCATGTAGTAGTTTCTTGGAAATTGGAATGAAAACTTCGCTCGCAAGTGAGTTCGCTCATCTCAACTGGCCCACTTTGATCGTCTGAACTGGCCCACCTGTAGCCCCTGAATGACACGATTCAGGGATGGACAGGAGAAACA
>JAYWBH010000439.1:0-4954 GCA_043781815.1 Bryobacterales bacterium
GAATACAGTGAAGTTCTCTCGCAACTGGATGGCTGAATTTGTTGGTCCGCTGGATGTGGACGCGGGCAAGCTTGGTCACTTGATTACTACCAAGACCGCTGAATGCGAAGGCGTCGAAGAACACGGGGCGCATTTCGCCAGCGTTTGTGCGGCAAAAGTTATGTCTGTTGAGCCAATTGAAGGCAGCCATAATGTGAAGGCCATTGTGGACACTGGACGTTATGGAGTGAAGACCGTTGTTTGTGGCGCTGCCAATTGCCGAGTGGGCCTGACTACTGCGTACTTCCCGGTTGGTCTTAAAAAAGTATCTGGCGTGGAAAGCGATGGCATGTTGGCCAGTGCTTCAGAACTGCAAATCAGCAGCGATCATGCCGGTATTATTGAACTCGAAGGACTTTGGCCAGGTGAGGCGATCACTGATTGTGAGCCCGATATTCTGGTGGAGATCGACAATAAGTCTTTAACGCATCGTCCCGATTTGTGGGGTCATTACGGCATGGCCCGGGAAGTGGCTGCGATTCTGAATCGTCCACTAAAAGATCTGGTAGACCTTTCCCTATTGCCCGTTGGCGATTCGCCTGTTGCCGTGACTATTGAAGATTACGCACTATGCCCACGCTACAGTGCCTTGTTGTTTGAGAACGTCAAGATTCAACCTTCACCGCTATGGTTTCAGTATCGACTTCATGCCGTGGGATTGAATCCCATCAGCAACGTGGTGGACGTCACCAACTACATTGCTGCAGAACTTGCCCAGCCCATGCATGCGTTTGATGCTGATAAAATTCACGATCTGAAAATCATTGTGCGCCGCGCTACAGAAGGCGAGCAAGCCAAGGCGTTGAACGGCGAAACCTACACGCTGGATTCGTCAAATCTGGTGATTGCCGATCCTCATGGCATCGTAGCGATTGCCGGTGTGATGGGTGGATCGGATTCGGCAACCGATGCCGGGACAACGCGTATCCTGTTGGAATCTGCAAATTTCAATGCCAGCAATGTGCGCAAGACATCGTCGAAATTGAAGCTTCGTACCGACGCATCCATGCGCTTTGAAAAGGCGCAGGATCCCACCAATACGGTTCGTGCGTTGGCTCGCGCCATTCCTTTGTTAGAACAAGTGTGTCCGGGGATTCGTTTGGTTGGTGGGCTTGTCGATTTTAAAAAACTTCCTGCCACGCTTGCGCCTATTGAGCTTTCTTTGAAATGGCTGGAAGCGAAGTTGGGACGTCCCATATCGCTGGTTGAAGTGGTGGATATCCTCACTCGTTTACAGTTCGGCGTGACGGAAACATCGCCAGGCGTGTTGCAAGTGGAAGTGCCTTCCTGGCGTGCGACCAAGGACGTTTCGATTAAGGATGACCTTGTGGAAGAAGTGGGCCGAATGATTGGGTATGAATCCATTCCGCCAACAGCGCCAGCTTCACCAGCAGTGGTGCCGCCAGCCAGCCCGGAACGCTTGTTTCATCGGCGATTGCGCCAACAGTGCGCAGCCGTAGGATTCACGGAAGCCTATAACTATTCGTTTCTGAGCAAGGTTGAAGTGGAGGCTTTCGGATTTGCAGTTGCCGATCATGTGGGTGTGTTGAACCCAATTATTCAAGGTCAGGATCTTTTGCGGTCCAGCCTGTTGCCAGGGATGCTACGTAACATTCGTGAGAACGCAAAACATTTTGCCACGTTTCGGTTGTTCGAAATCGGCAAAGAAATTCACCCGCAAAAGGAAGGGTTACCGAATGAGGTTCCTCATTTGGTGGCGGTGTGTTTTGCCAAAGACGATGGCACTGCAGGCTTGTTTGAGTTGAAGCGTCTGGCTGAAAGTTTAATGCCAGGTTGCGTGCTGCAGCCTGTGGCTGCGCGTGGTTATGAACATCCGGCACGAACTGCAGAACTACTTTGGAATGGCGAAGCGGTTGGCAGATTGTTCGAGTTCCACCCCAACATGGTGGAAGTGGGTCGTGCTGCTGTTGTGGATCTGAATCTGGAAAAAGTGTTTGCTCTGCAAACGGCTGCTACGAAGTTCCAAAAAATACAGCGCTTCCCCATCAGCGCTTTCGATTTGTCCATCGTGTGCGGACTGCGAGAGTTGATCGGCAATTTGGAAATGAAGACTCGACTATTGAGCGGCGGCGAACTTGTGTCGTTAGAATATCTGCGGCAATACACCGGTGCTCCGCTATCGGATGATGTCAAGTCGGTCAGCTTCCGAATCACACTTGGTGCTGCGGATCGCACTCTGACCAGCGAAGAAGTAACTGTTGTGCGTCAACGCATCATCCAAGGGTTGGAGCAGCAGGGTTACGAACTGCGCACTTAGTCTTAGCCAACTCCTGAACGCGATCCATACTCGCCCGTCGAATATTTTCATACCCGCGAATCTGATCGGGCAGGGCCGCTAATTCACGGGCATGTTCCATGTCGCCGGTAGCGATCGCTTCGCTCATCAAATCCTTATACCAGGCAATCAACGCTACTTCCCGACGTCGCAGATCCGAATACCCAAAGACGTCGAAAGGCGTTCCCCGCAGCACTTTCAGCGGTGCTAGCAATTTCAAAGTCCACAGGGGTACAGTTAATTTGTGCTTCAATCCTAACCGACGCAACAACGGGGGATGCAAGTTGAACCCGATAGATTCAACGGATTCCCACTGTTGATCTAGCTGCTGCCGGAAATCATTCGAAGTCAATAAACGGGCCACTTCATACTCATCTTTAATGGCCATCAGCTTATACAAATTCCGTTCCACCAGCGGGCGCAGCTCACTTGGGATTGTTGCGCAGAACGTTTGGAACTCTGCAGCATATTCCTTGCCTTGGTAAGCAGTCAGTCGAGCAACATAGTCCAAGGCTTCTTGAGTTTTTGCAGGCGGAACAAGCAACTGTTCCACCCACGCCGAATCCTGATACACCTTTCGACCCCAATTAAAAACCTGCAAATTCCTTTCCACCGCAATGCCATTCAGCCGGATGGATTCTTCAATCGACTTTCGCGAAATGGGGATCAGGCCTGCCTGCCAAGCCGTTCCGAGCATCAGCAAGTTGACGTAAATATGGGATCCGAAAAGTTGTTCGGCCAATCGCGACGCATCGAAAAAAACATTGTGGCCTCGTTTTGTCAGCGACGCGATCAGATCAACCAGACGACCATCGCCGACAAGGTGCGTCCGAGCGCGAATAGAATCACCAGTGGGGATTTCCGCCGTATTGACCACTGCGGTGGTGCGGTCCGGATGCGTAGTTTTCAACGTTTCATTACTGCTGGCACCCAGAAGATCAAAGCCCAGCAAAAGATCCAGATTGGCTGCGTTCGTCTTATTCGCACCTTCCAGGGGTGTGTTGCCAATGAGGATGTGTGAAACCACTGCGCCACCCTTTTGCGCAAGCCCTGTCTGATCTAAAGTCAACACATGCAGACCGTCCAACAGCGCAGCTTGGGCCAACAACGCGTTCACCGTGACCACTCCAGTGCCGCCAATGCCAGGGCCCAGAATTCGATATCCATTCGCGCCGATGCTAGCCACCCGCGTCGGTTCCGGGACCTCTATAGAAGGAAGATCCGGAAGTTTCTTGCGGCGCAAGCCCGTGCCTGATTTCACATTGACAGTGACAAACGAAGGGCAATCACCCAGTGCGCACGAATAATCTTTGTTGCAGGAAGATTGATGAATACGGATCTTCTGCCCTAATGGAGTTTCCACCGGATGCAGACTCATGCAGTTGGATTGCTTCACACAATCGCCACAGCCTTCGCAAACTTCTTCGTGAATCACCAGTCTCTTGGTGGGCTCAGCCTGAATGCCACGCGACCGTTCCCGACGCTTTTCGGCAGCGCATTGTTGATCGTAAATGATGGCGCTGACGCCCGGGATCTTTTCCATCTCGGCCAAGGTTCGTTCCAGTTCCAACCGATCTCGCGCCTCGGCGTTCGATGCCAAGTCCACCTGCGCATAGTTGTCCAGGAACTCGGTCAGCACCACAGTCCTCACCACGCCTTCAGCCGCCAGTTTTCTGGTGAGCGCAGGAATGGCAAGTTGCCCTTCGGCTTTTTGTCCACCAGTCATGGCCACTGCGGAGTTGTAAAGAATTTTGTAAGTGATGTTGGCTCCACTGGCAATAGCGGCGTTGATCGCCAATTGACCAGAGTGCGCCAGCGTGCCATCGCCCATGTTTTGAAAAATATGGTTCTGATCCACAAAGCGATGCATGCCAATCCACATGGCCCCTTCACCGCCCATCTGTGGCGCAAAGTCGTAACCACGGTCCACCGAATGCAGCATTACACCCATGCCGCTGCATCCAATCCCGCCGCCCGCAATTTGCCCTGGCAACAATATTGTGGAGCGGTTATGTGGGCATCCGCTGCAATAGTTGGGACGGCGGGGCGGGGAAAGCGATGCGGGCCGCAAGCCGATGGCTTCTAATAATTGGCGGCGCGCTTTAATGCTTTCCAGGCCCGATGATTGCTCCAAACGCCCGGCCAGCAGCCTTGCCACAACATCGGCATCAAACTCACCACCGGCAGAAAGCAACGCTTCACCACGTTCATCTTCCTTGCCCAAAATCAGCGGACGCATCGGCAGGTTATAAAGTACGTCGCGTAATTGCAATTCCAAAAAGCTGCGCTTTTCTTCGACAACCAGAATTATTTCCAGTCCTTCAGCGAACTCACGGGCGAAGTTGGGTTCAATGGGGAAGGTCATTCCAAACTGCGCTACACGAATTCCAAGGCGCTCCAGTTCCGCGCGCCCAATGCCCACATCGGAAAGGGCCTGCATCAAATCGTAAAAGGCTTTTCCCGCAGAAACTATCCCCAACTTGGCCCCTTGCTTTGCGCCAAAGCAGCGATTCACAGTGTTCAAACGTGCATAAGCGCGGGCCGCTTCCAGCCGACGACGGTTCACTTCCATCTCTAACTTCAAGGTGAACGGCGCAATCATTTTCTCATCAATATGTT
>JAYWBH010000440.1:0-4936 GCA_043781815.1 Bryobacterales bacterium
AGTGAAGGCGGCAGGCTTAGTGGACACGCTTTCCAGCGCAGGCCCATTTACCGTATTCGCCCCAGTGAATTCCGCTTTCGAGAAGTTGCCTATGGGAACAGTAGACACACTGCTGAAGCCTGAAAATAAAGATACACTGGTCAAGATTCTCACTTACCACGTGGTGGCAGGCAAGGTGTCCAGTGCTGATCTGAAAAAGCAGATCAAGATGGGCGGCGGCAAGGCAATGTTGAAAACCGTAGCTGGCGGAACTCTTATGGCAATGATGGATGGAACTTCCATTGTGTTGAAAGACGAAAAAGGCGGCATGTCCAAGATTACTCAGGCCAATGTTTTCCAATCGAATGGTGTGATTCACGTTGTTGACACCGTGGTAATGCCTAACTAACTTTTGAGGTTGACTTACTCCTGACCGCCGCGATCCTAACCAGGATCGCGGCGGTCATTTGTGTAACAAGCTACTCGAATTTGAGCAATTTTCGTTCGCGGACGGCTTTGTTTGCCAAGCGCATTCCGGCCGGAACTTATCTCTCTAAAACTAGATTCAGTTTACACGCAGGGTGATAGTTTCTTGAATCAAGCCCAGCAGTAAACACTTACAATCGTTGAGGATCGGACGGTTTATTAGGTTGTGACCGCCAAATGCCCACAGCCATAGATTTGCGGTGATCTTTGAGTATTTACGGTAAGATACCTAGATGGAACCGCCCAAGTCCCAATTGATTCAACGAGCTACCAGCGTGGCTGAAATACCGCGTGCGTTTCGCCCCAACCCCTTGTCGGCTGGAGAGATGGAGTTTTACTCGGATTCCTTGAACAGTTGCCGGGCTAATCATTTGCAACGCCGCATTCAGGATGATTTGATCGAATCCGTGGAGTTCGGGTTCTTCTTCAAAGGTGTCCTTTACGGCAACCGCGGAAGTGGCAAATCAACAGAAGTGAATCGCCTATTGGACGTTGCGGAAATCAGGAAAATGTTCATAACTGTGCGGCTGGACGCTCTGGATGAGTTGAATCCACAAACATTTAGTGTGGTGGAAGTTCTTTCCCTACTAATAGCGAATGTGATCATCAAATGCCGGGAAGTCTGCCAATCCCGTGGGGAGGCATTTCACGAAAGCTGGTTGATGGAAAACGATCTGCGGGATCAATTGAAGCCCTTTTTCCCGGATCTTCAATCCGGAATTTCAGAAACGAAAAAAGCCGAAGCATCTGGCGAAATTAACATTGCCCAAACATTGAAGTTAGCGGTTCGCTTTGGCAGAGATCGGAAAGAGGATTTCGCGAAGCATTCCGGCTCGTTGTCTGGCCTGAAAGAAGTGCTCACGAAGTTGGTACAAGCTGTCAAAACAAAACTTCCAGATTGTGAGCTTCTGGTTGTAGGGGAAAATTTCGATAAAGAGCAAATCCCGCCGCAATTGCTCATTGATACTTTTGTGAAATATTCCGCGCTTTTAAAGGATTTGCCGCTGCATCTTTTCTTCACCCTTCCCGTTCCTTTCGTATATTCATACGGCGACCAGTTGGCCTTTCCAAGAGAAAAGCGATATCCCATATATGATGTCCCCGTATTCAACGAGACCCATGCAGACCACCGGCCAGGCATCAAAGCGCTAACCGAGCTGGTGGAGAAGAGAGCAGATGTAAAGGCCATTTTTGGTCCAGGCGCGCTCGATCTTTTATTGAAGGCATCCGGGGGCGACCTTTACCTATTGTTCGCTATGACAAACAAGGCCAGCCGCATTGCCAAGTATCGGGCTGAAGACGATTCAGAAACCAAGGTACAAATTCTGCGCAAAGATGCGGTTGTTGTTGTGCGGGAACAGTTGAGTATCTTCCGAAACGAGATGGGCAGTGCACCCAACACAAAGGACTCCACTTGGGAGGATAAACGTAAGAAGTTGCGGCAAATTTATGAAAACGATGCCGACGGGAGCGTTCCCAATGAAGTGTTGTACGATCTACTCCGCAGACGGGCTGTTTTGTTTTGCAATGGCAAGGGCCGATATGCAGTGCATCCACTGGCAGTCGAAATGCTTCGTGAGAACTTTCCAAACGAACCCGACTTTTACAAAGGCGGCGGCTTGGATTTAGACAAGTGATTCGCGGTTCAGAGGATTGGTTGGTACGAGCCCTGACGGATTGGGTACTCACCGTCAACCAAGGTCTGGCACTGGTTACTTACCGCTCCTTCAATGCCAGAAAACGGGTGGTGCAACGTTTGGAGGCGGTCTTCGCGCAGAAGCAACTCTCTACGGAAACGCTGGAATGTAAGCAAGGCATGCAGGAGCAGTTTGTGGCATCGGTGGCGCATGGCTCAACCGACGTCCTGTTTGTTCTAGATCCGCAGCGACTTTTGTTTGGTGAGAGAAACGATCAATCGTCCATGTGGGTGAATTTTCATCGGGAGACGCTGGTCGCGCGCCCTGGGGCTCAAATCTGGTGGTTCCTGCCACCATCGGCCATTCAGTTTGCAACCCAATTGCCGGACTTGAACCGCTTCTTTCTCTTTCGAGAAGATTTGACGGAACTGGACGATGACCCGACGTCGCGAGAAATGCTCCGCAGCCAAAGCAGCCAACAAACCGAAGGATCGTTGGCCACGGCTCAATTGTATTTGGATCGTGCCCTAAAAGCAGCGGCAGGCACTGCGGCGCGGGAGCGAATTTGGTTGGAACTCGGGGTCCCGGCATTACGGCAATTTCTGCAAGCCGACCAGCCGATGGAGACTTCAGCAGCACTGGACGCTCTTTCTTCGGCGATTGGAGACCCTTTGGAAGTACTTGGCAGAGCCAACGGCAAGCTTGATCTGGATTGGGCCAAGGCTCTGTTAGTAGTAGGCGGAGCCTACCTTGTCGGGGCTGAACTCAAAGAGGCGGAGAAAGGTAGAAGAGCCAAAGAATGCTTTCAGATGATTTTGGATTGTCTTGATTCAGATGAGCAATCGAAGATTCAGCAAGGCATTAAAGCGGAAGCGCTGCATAAACTGGGCAGAGTAGCCGAAGAGGAACGGGACTTTGCCGCAGCGCGGGAGTGGTACCTGAAATCGCTGGCTATTGATGAGAAGCAGGTGAACCTGCATGGTGCTGCCAGCAGCTACCACCAATTGGGCATGGTGGCCGAAGAGGAGAGGGACTTTACCGGAGCGCGGGAGTGGTACCTGAAATCGCTGGCTATCAAAGAGAAGCAGGGGAACCTACATGGTGCGGCCGGCAGCTATCACAATCTGGGCGTGGTGGCCCAAGAGGAGCGGGATTTTGCCGGAGCGCGGGAGTGGTACCTGAAATCGCTGGCTATTTTCGAGCAGCAGGGGAACCTGCATGATGCGGCCAGCAGCTATCACCAACTGGGCCGGGTGGCCCAAGAGGAACGGGACTTCGCGGCAGCGCGGGAGTGGTACCTGAAATCGCTGGCTATTGAAGAGCAGCAAGGGAACCTGCATGGTGCGGCAATCAGCTATCACCAACTGGGTATGGTGGCCCAACAGGAGCGGGACTATGCGGGAGCGCGGGAGTGGTACCTGAAATCGCTGGCTATTAAAGAGAAACAGGGGAACCAGCATGGTGCCGCTATTAGCTATCACCAAATGGGCATGGTGGCCGAAGAGGAGCGGGACTTTGCCGGAGCTCGGGAGTGGTACCTGAAATCGCTGGCTATTTTTGAGCAGCAGGGGAACCTGCATGGTGCGGCCCACAGCTATGGTCAGCTTGGAGTTTTGGCGATGCTGCAGGGGCATTTTGAGGAGAGTGGCAAATGGCTGATCCGCAGTATTGTGGCATTCCGCCAGACGAACGACGAGTATGGGGCGAAAGGCAATATTCGGAACTTCCAAATCACCCACCGGCGCGCCCCAACGGAAGATCAACACAAACTGGAATCCCAGTGGCGCGAAGCGGGGTTGGGGGAGTTTCCGACTTCGCCACTTGAATAGCTTGGTGCTAATTTGCCTTTTGCCAAGTCGGCGAATGACTCTTGGTGATCGCTTCCTGCAACACGTCACGCACCTCGCTAATAACCCGCCCCACATCCTCGCCAGCAGCAACTGGACCATGTCCCGCCACAACAAATGCCGGCCGTAACGCCTCCACCCGATCCAATGATTCCAACCAGACTTGCCAATCGGCAACGGCCCCCGCATCCAAATTCGGCAAATACGCATTGATCAGGCAATCGCCACAATACAGCACGCCATCTTCCGGCAGCCACACGGAAAGGTTGGTATCGGTATGCCCCGGTGTCATTAAAATGGTAGCAGTGCAGCCACCCAAATCGAAGACGGTATCTTCATCGATGGGTCGATTCGGATTCGTGGCTTCGGTATCAATGAAGAAAGCCCGTGCCTCCCCATTTGCGCGGCGCACAGCGCATGGAATTCCATGGTTGAACTCCGCGATTTCAGCAGCGAACTCTGCGGCTGTCCGCACAATTCCTCGGTGACCCCAAACATCCACGCCCTTCGCCCGAAAAAAGCCGTTGCCGCCAATGTGGTCAAAGTGCTTTTCCGTGTTGATGACGCGCAAGGCATTTTGCGGACGCACAGCCAAGGCATATCCGTAGATAGTCTGAGCAGCCATCGTGTTGCCGCCAGTGTCGACAATTAATGTAACGTTGTCCCCAACCAGGAATCCAGCATTCACAAACCATGGTGCCGAGTAGCCTAGACCGGTCACAGCGTAACAGCGTTGAGAAAGGCGCATTTCTTATTTTAGTTACGGACTGCGGCAGGCATCTCGTCTTTACAAATTTGATAAACCAGATAGCCACCGTGTGATAGAATCCCTCGCAGTCCCGGGGTTTCACCTAAGTCTTTACCATTGGAGGTCCGTTCCATGCGACATATCTGCGCATTGTCCTTGATTCTTGTCTGCTCGCTAGCCTTACTGGCTCAGAATGATCGTGGAACTATAACTGGGGAAGTGAAGGATCCAGGGGGCGC
>JAYWBH010000441.1:0-4920 GCA_043781815.1 Bryobacterales bacterium
GGAGGAGGCAGTGGCACAGGTCCTATGAATGAGGAACCCGATGCCAAGCTGTCAAAAGGGTGAAAGGCTTGGGTCATAATGCCGGTCTGCCGGTCTGGACGTTGATCCTTTTCCTGATCTTTGTTTTTAAGGTATTGAATGCCAGTGATTAATCCGCTGACACCCTGGTAAACCAGGTTCCCTCGCACCACATCATTACGAATGGTAAGGAAAGTTTGGCGACTGGCGCGCATTGCTGCATTGCCCCGGAATGGTCCCGGCGGGGGCGCAATGGCTTCGTCAAACCTTCTGGCATTGTTGCAATCGTTCAACCGGATAATGGTGATGGCCCCATCAGTTGCCAAGCTTTCCCCAGTGGCGTTCTTTGAATCTTTGGGTACCCAGGGTCGTTCCATACTTTCGGCCTCTTCCACGCATCCGGTAAGAATCAGGTCGTTCATTACCTTGGCCCGCTCATTGTCAATCCGCTGATCAATGCGATGGTAAAATTTTTGCCCAGCAGAAAAGCTGATGCCAATATCCTGCGTTGAAGATGCTGTCAAAAGCGTATGCCCTTGCCAGCTTTCCCCACTATCAAAAATCCGAATATGGTGACGTTTGTTAAACGTGTTCATCGCCTTGGATAGCGAAACCACCGGACGCTTTCCACCCAAAATGAGCGTGGACATTGGAGCTTCGTGATAACTCTGATTTTCCGCAAATGCGCGCAACGCCCGATACTTGGAATTTGCCGTCGGCCGATCTGATTCCACCCAGCCCGCCGCGCTGAACGCCCGCTCAATCGCATCACGAGATCCCACAAAAAGCGTGTTCACAATGTCCGATTCCCGCTTGCCAACCAATGTCCGGGTCCGCACTGGCATTCTTCGGATGGCGCTGCGCAATGCCAACCGATCATCATCGGTAATGTGCAATCTATGCGTCGGTTCGTCAAAAGCGTTGTTTAGCTCAATGGGTTCATTGAGTCGCACGCGCAACTCAGTGCCGACTGGAAAGCGGATCTCTGGTTCAGAAAATCGAAGTAACGCCGCCGAAGCAGCACTGGCAAATACCAGCGCAATGGGGTCCACTGCCGCCAATGAAGTAATCACTCCACTGCCACGATGCCCTGGCATCTCAGTGGAACGGATGCCGTGAATCTTACCTTTTTGATCCACCCGTTCCCGGGCGTTTTCCACTTCTATCAACTGCGTGCGGATGTTGTATTGTTCGCCATTGGGCAGGGCCAGTTGGTCAAATTCAAGAAACAACACAGCCCGTTCCCGCAGTAACCCAATGCCAACTCGTTTCACTTCCCTGATTCTGCCGCGGGCCATGGTTTCCATGGGTAAGTAAATCACCCCATCCACCACCACTGGCGAACATAAATAAGCTTGAATGGACGCCCCTTCTTGCGAAGAGAAAGAGTTTACTTCTTGCCGCAGACGAAGTTCCAGAACGCTTCCAACCGGAATAGTTGCGCCGTGAAGGGTGGCACCCATCACCGCACAAAAAACTAGCGCGCTGTAATTTTTCCTAGCTTCTTGCGCCATGGATTTCCATTCTACAATGCCAACTTAGGAATGCTGACCGGCATCCGTACTGGTACTTGCCAATAAGGTTATCGGCAGAATCGATTAATTGGAGCAGTTTTTCCTCTTGATTTCAAGAGCCTCCGGCATCCACTTCCCGAACTGCTGAATGCGAGTTTCGTGGCTGGGATGCGTCGACATAAACTGGTTAGGTTGCCCGTGACTCATAGCGGCCATGCGTTCCCAAACCTTGGGAGCCTCTTCCGGGTCAAAGCAAGCGCGGGCTGCGAAGACCAATCCCATATGATCTGCTTCCGATTCGTGCTCGCGGGAAAATGGCAGCAGAATCCCATATTGAGCTCCCAAACCCAATGCCACCATAATGCCCTGTTGCTTACTGGAGTCCATGCTGGACATGGCCACGCCAGCCGCAATTTCACCCATTTGAACTAACTTTTGCTGGGCCATCCGTTCCGCTCCGTGCCGGGCAATGGCATGGGCAATTTCATGACCCATCACAATGGCCAACCCATCATCGGTTTTAGCCACTGGAATAATACCTGTGTAAACGGCTACTTTGCCTCCCGGCAGACAAAATGCGTTCACTTGGTCAGACACCAGCACGTTGAAATCCCATTGATACCCTGGATCTTCAGAAACTTTCGCCAACCGTTCGCCAACGGATCGCACCGTTTGCACCAATTTGCTATTCGCCGGTGCCACCTGCGATTCATGCAGAACTTGTTGATAAGATTGCAGCCCCATCGCCGCTTCCTGCGTGGGATTGATATCTACTAAATGCTTTCGCCCGGTAATCGGCACCGTTTGCCGATGATCAAAGAAATACCAGATCGCATAGATGCCGAAAAGTAATATTGGAAGAAGTTTTATTTTACCGTCCATAGATCCTTTTGACTTTCATTTTCATCAGATAGGGTACATCGACTGAAGGGGAAATTGCACGTCCGGAATCAGCTTCCGGCTGTAAATTGTAGGATAGCAATGCGTTAGAATAAGAATAAGCACCTTTCGGCGTTGAAGGGAAAGCACTTATTGGCTGGCATTGTTGTCCACCCTCCAAAATAATTAATACGTGAACATTGCGCGAACAGCGCGTGAACACTACCAAGGATACGTACCATGAAAATCAATCAAGTCTTGCTGTTGGCGTTTTCGCTGCTGGCAATCCCCATAGCTACCTTCGGACAGGCCTCGGCAATCAACGGTCAGATCACAGGTACAATCACCGACGTAACTGGTGCGCCCATTGCTGGTGCCAAAGTCACCGCTGAAAACATCAATACCGGATTCTCTCAATCTGCAGAGACCGAAGCAAGTGGCCTGTATCGTTTTAACGTGCTGCCCCTGGGCCGCTACAACGTCCGAGTGGAGTCTCCCGGCTTCGCACCGGTCAAGCAGACTGGCATTGAACTGAACGCCGGAGCCACCGTGACGCAAGATGTCCGTCTGGAACTGAAAGGCGTCACCACAGAAGTGGTGGTTTCCGCTTCCTCAGCCGTAATCGACCCCAGCCGCACCGATACGGGTCGCAGCTTGTCCGGCTATGTTATCGCCAATTTGCCGCTGGTATCTCGCAATCCCTTCAACTTTATCCTGCAACAGCCCAATGTTACCGGGCGTGGCAATACCGAATTCGGAGTCCCGCGCAAGGTGAATGCCAACGGCTTCAACGGTCGCATCAATTATCAGTTGGATGGTTCCAACAATACCGAAAGTGATCGTGCGGGCATTCGCCTGTTGCCTATTTCCAACGAATGGATCGACGAAGTTCAAACCATCAGCAATGGCTTTGCCCCAGAGTTCGGCAACACGGTGGGCAGCGTGTTCAACACTATTACCAAGTCCGGTTCCAATGAACTGCACGGGACCGCCGCCTATATTTTCCGTCGCACTCCCTTCAGTGCGCGGCCCGCATTGCTGGCCCCGGAACGTCCTACCCCCGATGTGAATGTGAACGCTTTCAATGCCAGCGCCGGCGGCAGAATCATTCGCGACAAGCTATTCTATTTCGGATCTTATGAACACGTGGTTCGCGACCTTCCCCAGCCCGTTACCCCAACAGCAGCCGTAATCGCGCAATTGGGCCTGCCCTCCACCTATGCCGACGCCATTCCCTTCAAGCAAAAAGTGACCTTCTTTTTGGCCAAGGCAGATTGGCAAATAAATTCCAAAAACCGGCTTTCCATTCGCTATAACGGTCACCAAAACGATTCCCCATTCAACAATGGTGGTGGGCTTACGCTGGTTTCACAAACCTACAATTTCGTCGATCGGTCTCATGCCGGAGCGGTGCAGTTGATCTCAGTGATTTCCTCCAGAGCAGTGAACGAACTTCGAGTTCAAATTCCTAACCGTGCCCAACAACAGAACACGTTTGAAGCCAATGTGGCCGGACCTTCTATTTCTGTTTCCGGCGTGGCCAACTTCGGCAATTCCCCCAATACCGGCTTTCTGTATCAGGAACGGACACCAGAAATCAACGAAAACTTCAGCTACAACCATGACCGTCATTCGCTGAAGGTAGGCACCTCCATTCGCTGGATTCGTGATATCCAAACCCAGGCCGTCAGCGCCACCTACACCTTCCCGAACATCGCCGCCTACCTTGCTGCGGTCTCCGGTGCCACACCCAAAAGCTACTCGGCATTTGCTCAAAGCATTGGCAACCCGTCTATCAGCTACAATTCCCGCTTCGCCGGATTCTACGGGCAAGATACTTGGAAGCCGCTGAAGAACGTTACGTTGACTTATGGCCTTCGTTACGACGTGTTCAGTCCTCCGGCTGCCAATTCCGCATCTCCGCTGGCATCCTCCAAGAGTTTCCGCACAGACAAGAACAACGTTGCTCCACGCTTAGGCGCCGCTGTCGGGCTGGGCAAATGGGTGCTACGGGCGAGTGGCGGCGTTTTCTTCGACCCTTTCCAGACCGATCAATATCGCAAATCAATCTTGCAGAATGGCTCGCCTATTTTCTTTTCGATCAACGTGCCCCCAACATCGGCCATCGCTCCGTCCTATCCCAATGTGTTCACCGGAATCCCCACCGGATTTGCGCTTTCGGCACAGGACGTAAACACGGTTTCGCCTGATTTTTCAAGTTTATATTCGGTGAACGGCAACGTGTCTATATCGCGGGAACTGGGCACCAGTGCGGGAGTCACCGCCACTTACCTCTATACGCGAGGCAACAAACTGGCGGTATGGAGCAATCGCAATCTGATTCCCAATGGCAGCTTCCTAGCCGATGGCCGAACCATTTTTGGCACCGCCCGGGCCAACACTTCCTTCAACAACATCATCGTTGCAGAATCAGTGGGGCAGTCCACTTATAACGGCATGAACCTGACGTTCAACAAGCGCTTCGCCCGTGGTCTGGACGGCTTCGCCA
>JAYWBH010000442.1:0-4909 GCA_043781815.1 Bryobacterales bacterium
TTTGTTTCTCCTGTCCATCCCTGAATCGTGTCATTCAGGGGCTACAGGTGGGCCAGTTCAGACGATCAAAGTGGGCCAGTTGAGATGAGCGAACTCAGAAGTGTCAGTCTACGCCGTCACTATCGAAGAAGCTGTCGCAAAGGTGCAAGTCCAGATCGACACTGAAGCGCTGGACGGTGATATCGAAATGGAAGATTGTTCTTCCGGCTTCAGAATGTCGTGTCGAGAGTTGAAGCTATTCTTCTCCGAAAGTATCGAAATCGGAGACGACAACATCTATGTGGACACGCTGGATGAAGTTACGCCCGACGATACTCTTCGGGACGACGTTAAGCATCTTGAAGCGGTCATTTCTTGGGACACCGATTCCTTGGCAAGACGCAAAGCGTTCCTCGAATCGCTCCTGGCCGAGGATAACGACGAGCAGACAGTAGACAGCTATAGCGTGGCTGGACTAGCCGCACTCTGGCGTATCTCGGAAGGCGCTGTGTGGGGCGTGATTGAGCAGTTCGTTGGCAACTTGACGTTATGGCAGGATGTCATGCGGACCGCCAGCCCGGTTCCTAACGACTTCGAGATCATTCCACGCCAATTAGCCGAGATGATCCGCCCGAAGAAATAGTCCAGAACGGGTGGCGTGATCCCTCCTCCAAAATTTGAACGAAGTATGCGTATCGCTGCCTCTGAAACTGATTCAGAATCGCCAGCGCCGCCAACAACAACCAAAACCGTGGCCTGGGCTGCGGAGCAGGAACCCGAGCCGAGAAATCAAAATATCGGTATCGCTACAGAAGGCTGTAAATTCCAACAAAAGGAGGTCGAGATGAGCCGAACCAATACTATTTGTTCTTCCCATGACTCAACTTGAAAAAAGAAGAATTTCAAAGAAGATGTGAAGAAATGCGAAGGCGATCAGTGCCGCTATCGTCGCCACAGCTAACCAAAGAACCAATTTCAGTTCAACAGTCAGCCAATACTCGGTGGGTTCTCAAAGACGCTGCGAAAGAACTTGGCGTCAGCTATTGGACCGCTCGACGACTCTTAATCGAAGAAGGGGTAAGTCGCTACAGCACATCGGGTGGCGCTCCAGTGTATCCATCTACTCCACTGAAGCGATTTCAGCGGGTTCGGATGACCTACGTCATAACCGATTCCGACATAGCCAGAGTGAAGTTGAAGATGCGTGGCGAAAATAACTGACAGAGACGGCCTCACCTTCTGGGTGGGGTCAGTCCGTTTTTCTCCCTCCCTTAGCTTCGACAGTGTGGCGCTGAACGATCAAGTCTCCGTCGTGGAGATCGCCCAAAGTCGCCATCGCTTGCCGCTGACGTAACAAATCGAATTGCGAATAGTGTTTGGTCACGATTTCAGGTTCGTCACCAAGTATGTCGGCGATTTGGCGAACAAGTTTATCTTTCAGATATAGGTCACGGACAAGAGTATGACGCCACATGTGTGGTACAGCGTGCGATTCCTTGAACACCTCCGCATTGCGCTTCAGTTTCCCGCCCGACTTCCTTCGAGCGGTTTTCTCAAACACTCTGATATTTGCGGCCACAAACAGCTTCTTCATTCGATCCCGAAACGTATCGACACGGCTCTCGGCCTTGCCGACGCCTGACCAGAAGTAATACTCCGATTCCGGTCTTAACTCTTTGAGCATGTCCCAAACGAATCGTGGCACTCCGGTATGAGCTATTTTTCCGGTCTTGCGACGTTCCTTGTTGAGCGGTACGTCCGGTAAATTGGAATCGAAAACCCCTATGTCGGATGGCCGAAGCGTAACCACGTCTACGATGGCTAATCCGCTGTACATGATCGTGTACATGAAGGCTCGGGTCTTCTGGGAGGCGTCTGAGGATTGTTCGTTCTCACGGCGGAAGATTTCGTCGCAGAAGTCCAACTGGCGATCAAAAGCGGCCTTTTCTTCGAGGCTGAACGTCGGAATCTGCTTGTTCTTCGCCTGCTCTTGATCCCTGCTGGTGCCCAAGGTCTTCACTTTTGCTGAGATGTTCTTGGTGATGAAATCGCTTTCGGTGCAGAACAACCAAAACTGCTTCACATTCTCCCGATCCGATTTTCTCGTACTCAACGCACCGCCCCAAGAAGTGACAAGCTGATCGAGATCGGTTTTTTCGATTTGAGTGATCAAAGGATCTTGACCATACTTCGCTTCGAGAAACGTTGTCTGACTCCGAAGCACTCGCCTTAGCTTTTGTTGTCGAGCATCGCTCACATCCGTCTTCGTTGCAAGGAAGGCCGCTACTGCCTCGCTTAGAGTCCTCGATTTCTTTGGAATCGCCTTGTCTGGCTCCAACAAGAACTGCGTTTCCCGTTGTAAAAGTTTCCCCTGGGCAACTCTCTGGTCGCTCGTCCTAGTATCCTCTTTGAAGACTTTGCCCCGCTTCAGTGGATGGGGACCTACGATACGAAACGGGCAACGAGGCTTTGGGATTTTCTTGGCATCGGCCTTTTTCAGAACTCCCGCTACCTTAGGTTCGCACTCAAAATCAGTTTCGGACGTTTTGGAACATCCCTTGAGATGCCGTTTGGTGAGCCTAAGCACACCGCAATTGTAGCAGATTAGTAGCCCCGCATTGGCCCCGTTATTCAGATCGTACCAGTAAGAGCTTGATTCTATTGAGTTATTATTGGTGCCCGGGGCGGGAATTGAACCCGCACACCCTTGCGGATATCGGATTTTAAGTCCGTTGCGTCTGCCGATTTCGCCACCCGGGCACGATGTCTAATGAGGGAGTTCTAAAACACAGACTCTCTTATTCTACCGCGTCCGAGGCTTCAATTTTCTAAAAACGGATAGCCCTCCTGGCCGGTCGGCTCCGACGTTGCTTTCAAGACCAGGAGGCCTTTTCCTCATTTACCTTGCTGCCGCTTCCGCCATCAAGGGAACTTCAATCCGATTTTCAACAGCTTTCACTCCCGACACTTCACTGACCGCCTTGACTATTTTTTCCACTTCCTCAATTGGGGCAAAGCCACCCAGCACTATGTCTCCAGAAAGTGACATCACCCGCAGCATTCGCGGAAACGTAGCTACGCGTCCCAACCGTGTGTGGATTCGAGCCTCCAGTTTGGAATCGCCTACTGGCTTTTCTGGTGTTATTTGAGTGCGGACATCGGCGTACAACCCTTCGGCGCGATGCTCCAGATCTCGAACGGTTCTTTCAAATTCTGTTCCGCTTTTATGAAGTAACTTTGTAGCCTGATCCCGTAGTTGGGCACGTCGGGCTCTGCCTCGGATAGGATCGAACAAATACATCAGTCCTGCACCGGCACCCAGCGTTCCAATGACACCAGCAATGAAACCCGCCGCTTTGGTGAAGTCCGGAAGGGTTTCTTGAAATCGAGCAAGTTTCGTATCCATAATGTTCACCTCTGCTCTTTCTCTTGCACGTTTCCATCCAGAAAGGAACGTTGCAACCATTAGGGCAATAGCTATATGGCGGCAAAAGACCCGCATTAATTGGGTGATTTCACGCTGGGTCCAAGTCATGGCAGGCAAAAGTCATGACAAGATAAAAGGAATGTCCGCCGCTTAAGCCGCCATTTCCGCAGACACCGCATGCGAGAGTTTGCACGCTTATGCGGTGTCCATCCCGCAATGCAAGCCCTTGATGTGGGGGTAATCCGGCTATTTGGCGAATGCTGCCACCCAAAGAGCGACCACATATCATTTACCTGAATATGCCCGGGCCGCCGAACCCGAAGATGATCAGCAACACCTGGTCTTCGCCGCTGGCCGTCGGCTTCCGTTCCGAAATCAATCGTTCCACATAGTTTTTTCAAACTCCATTATTGAGCACGTGAGGAAGCGTATCAACCAACAACAATTGGCGGCTGAGATTGCCTGTGTGGGACAAGGCTTTTGGGTGAAGACACCAAACAACTTCGTTCCGGTGGAACAGCATTTAATGACACCGGTTATCCATTGGGCACCTCGAAGCATGCACGCGTGGCTTGTCCCTTACGTTACTTTCTGGGGAATGCTGGCCAAGGCAACTAGGCAAGAACGCGAATTCTACTTCGAGCATTTTCTCAACAACATTCGACTGCTTGACTATTCAGGCTTAAAGCAATTGTTTCTGGATGCGACCGTGCGGCATGAGCGATTTTTTGGTTTGACAAAATCTTTGGTAGCCATGCGGCTAATGAACATTGATGGCAATGTTGCGGAACATTACTAAGCTGTACCGGTCGTGCAACTGCAGCCCGATTGGACCGCGATTGGGGCGTTGCGGATCGCCGACAAATTCTGCTGCTGGCTTGCCATTCAGTCGTGTACGAATCATTTCTTTGCGCGATTCGATTTCCAACTTGTTCCATTGGGCCCTCTTATGAAGCTCCTTCGGGGCTGCTGCAAATTTGTAGATGCTGCCGGAAGGGTAGAGTTGCACACCGTCATCAATGATCTGAATTTCATAGCCGATGTGGGCTGGAGTCACTTGCGGAGAAACGCCGTAGGACTTGTCACCGCGTGAGGAGTCGCGAATGGACACTCCGCTGTTGCCACCTTCTGGAATCCAATATTCCAATTGAAGATCGAACTGTTCAAACTCGGCTTCGGTATAGAGCCAAGCTTGCTGCGTTACCCAGCTTCGATACTGCTGTTCAGTGATGGGCCATTCGCCGAAGGGCTTTTTACTGGGACGTGGAGACCGCCCAACTAACACGCCATCCACTACCGACCATTGCACCTGACCATGCACTTGCCAGCCGTCCAGATTCTGTCCATTGAAAATTGGTTTCCATTCCTGGAGTTTCGTTTTTTGCGCGTATAGCTGACTGGAAGCGGCAGCCAAGCCGAAGAGAAGTTTCCTGCGATCCATTGGGCTATTGTATCTTGTGAGTCATGTGTCTCGTGATAATTGTATGCTGGGACCATGCGAAT
>JAYWBH010000443.1:0-4902 GCA_043781815.1 Bryobacterales bacterium
TAGGCACTAAGACCTTTCACGATCGGCGCGGTGAATTGCATGGACGTGTGATTGCGAATGCGAACTACAAAATCGCGCATAGCGACGCAGGCAATCCGAAGTTCCTCGGCTTGGCTTTCGGCAGGCGCAGGCAGGGCCTTCCACATGTTTTGCAGCTTGGCGATAGGGCCAACCACATCTTTCGGTTCTTCCAGAATTTGCCAGACCAGGGGCAGGTACTTTGCGCTTAGCTTCGCTTCAACGGCGATGGCGGCGAGGGTAAGCGTAGGCTTGCCGAGCGCTACTCGATTCTTGAAACGCCAGGCGGCTTGGAAGTAATCTGCGTAATCGGTAGGCTGATTTTCGTAGAAATTGACGATGCGTTGAATGGCGTATTTTTCACGATCCGTTTCCACCAGCATGGGATGAGGTGAGAAATCGAACCCATCGGGAGTGAGCACCATGTGATCGCCCACTTCGCGCGCAGCTTGCAGGTACTTTTTGAGCAGCGCAGGCGACATGGTTAGCGATTCGCCGGAGTTATCGAAGCCCGATTGATTGGCGGGGTCGACTGGAAATTCGCGGGTAGGGCGGATGTCGACGCCGGTGAGATCGCGAATGGTGTAGTTATATTCGGCGTTGCTCAAGCGGCGGACGAGCACGTTGCCAGGGTCACCGGCAGTGCGACGGGCTTCGTCCATGCGGACGGCTTGAATCCAATCGACCACCTGTTTGCGAGCTTCGTCGGAGGGCTGGGGCATGGCCTTGGGCGGCATCTCATTGGCGGTCATCCGTTCGGCGACCAGGTGCCAACGGGGATGGTCGCGGACGACGGAGTCGACAGTAGAGTAAGGTTTCAAGTCGAACTGAGCGGCAGGCTGATCGCCAGTGTGGCATCCATTGCAATACTTGGCTAGAGTGGGGCGGATGTTCTGTTGGAACTGCTTTTCAAGAGCCGGATTGGCAGCGGAAAGAATAAGCGGAAATAGGGCTGGAAGAAAGCGACGTAGCATCAGGATGTCATCATCATATCAAGGACGTGGATTGGGGGGACACTAGGGAGGACCGTTTTTGGAGGGAGGAGGTTACAGGACGGGCGGCTCGGATATTACCCAGAATTCGGCGATGTTATTGCAACATGGTTATCGTTTCCACTCAGAGAGTTCGATTCCGCTCCCTTCGATGATGGACCGCATGGTACCAAGAGGGAGGGTTCGACCGCGATGGTAGGCAACGATAACCTGCTTTCCAGAAATCGCGTTTCGCCATTTCTGATGGCTCCCCGATTGTCCCGATTGTTTAAAATTGTTTCGTTTTAAGATGGTAATCACTTCATCGGCGTTGAGCCGAGGTGTACCACGATCAACCAATAGTGACCTCGGCGAGTTTGGCGTCGCACGGTAGATCTATCTCCGATTGTTCCAGGTAAAGCTCAATCGCTTCTTTGATATTGTGGCGAGCTTCTTCCTCGGTCTCGCCGGCTGAGGCACAACCTGGAAGCTCGGGACAAACTGCAGAGAAACTACCTGTCTCGGCATCAAATTCGAGTACGATGCGGAACTTCATTCCTTCATTATATGTGTGGAAGGGCTTTGCGTGATGGAACGCGCGATATTGGCGATCCATTTGAAGAGAGAGGCACACTGAGGCGTCGCGACCAGTTTTGCTTTCCGAAAATGAAACCAGCGGGGTCGCCTACACTTTGCCCGTTGAAGCTGCCGCCCAGCAGCCTTGCCTGATTTATAGACTTACTAACTTGACTCCCCAGCCAAGTAAGTAACACGGGTACTTCGATCTAAGCGACCTACTGATTTTTTAACTGTGACTCGAACCGATCCGAGTGTCCTCCGCGTTAAGGGAGGACTTTTGAACGAGAGCATTCTGGCCAGAATTTTTTCTCTATGGATTCAGGGTAGCAGGGGTGTGGTAGTGATTTGGCGGTCGGGTCGGGTAAGGTGTTGAAATAATTGAGCAGTTTTGGTGGTGATCGACTTTTAGCGGACTGTATTCACTCGGGGATTTTGCCTTGGTTGTACATTCAACCGACATCGATTTCTTGCTTCCGCCAATCGTCGAGAACCCTCAACGTTGCCTCCAAGTATTGGACATCAGTGACTCTTGGAATCCCTCCGGGATTCATGCGACAGATATCCCAGCGTTGGCGATACAGAAATCTCACTCGGGAAGGGGTCAACGTCGAGAGCTCTTCGTAAAACTGGGCAAGATCTTCCTTGGACGCAGGAATCTGGGTTACCACCTTGGGCTCGAGGACTGTGTGAGTTAAATGCCGGACTGTTCTGAACTCTTCAAGTGAAGGGGTTTGATCATTCAACAATTCGGAGTGGCGGGTAATATTGGGAGACCCTTGCATGAATAGTTTTATTTCCTCCACCGCATCCGGTTCTGCCCAAGGTGAAATCACTACATTCTTTATCAGGGCGCTCAAATCAATCCTCCGCCTCGTACAATCCGGCACCCATGAATGGCGGGGATTGAGGTCAAGCGGGACCGGATGAGGGAAATTATTCAAGTCAAAATGTCGGTTACCACCAGCCAACGGGTCCAGGATAGTCAGCCACGCGCGAACCTCGCACTCAGGTGAGTATTGAGCCTGCTTGGTGGTTATGAAATCTATCGTGTTAAAGCTGTTTCCCAGGTGCTCAGTTCCGTATCGAACTAAACCCAGATGGGCTTTATCAATCAGACCGTGTAAGGTGGATTTCAACAAGCCGTAGCGCGAGCAAACTGCAACTCCATCGTGGCCATATTGCTGCCACATCTTGAGCTCTTCTTTGCGGAACAAATGCCAGCAACTAATGTAGTAGCTCTCCCGATCCTGGGCAAGTGAACCCAAATGATGGTTGAGACTTACTAGGTCCTTAATATCATACGGGTCCAATCCAAGTACCCGTCGTGCATATTGCTCGGGCGGTATCCCCTCGCTCTTATCGGCAAACAAGTCAGCTCTACGAAAGTACAGCTCTTGGCTGGCCATGAGGTCTCGGAACTTCCTCAAATCCATGAACCGCCAAATCTGCGCGTCGTCTGGAGGCTCCAACTGACTGAGGTACGGCACAACCAGCATGCCCCACAATACTACGGATCGCCATGCGTTCGCCTCCTCGCTCGTGACGGTATTGAAGAGAGTTGGTGTCCGCTAGTTTCGCGAGAACGGAACGGTTAGGGCGGAGGTATTCACTTAAAGCCCTTTAGCTTCTATCGGCATCGGGTTAACGTAGGCTCTCAAGGAACTTAGCCAGATCAACTTCTGCTTGCCGGAGAATATTACGCAAGGTTCCAGGGGCAACAGCATCGTGGGCGGGAACAGTTAAATGCAATTCTCTTCGAACCATTTGAATATGGGATCCGGTTTGCCTTGTCTGCCTGAAACCTAACTTCCCCAAAGCTTTGACTATCGCAATGCCCGAAAGATCCCTCGGTAATTTCACAAATTTACCAGGACTGGATCAGTTACGAAATGGAACCTGATTTTTCGCGGAACACGCTGTGGTTCAAAGTGGCATCTAACCGCATCGGCAACCTGCTCTTGAAGTTCCTTTAGATCCTTGCCTTGCGTCGTGATCCCGCCCGTCCCAGAAGGGCCATCCCAAAAGGCCACAAGGATTCCAGAATCCTCGCACGGCTCGACTTGGAAAACTATTTCTTCCACCTCTTCACAGTACAGTCAGTGTGATTCCCAGTCAATGTTCATTCTGCGGAAATATTGATGGCGAGTGCTCCGACACAACGTCTTCACTTTTCCGTGAGATGAAACCCGCACTGCTGGTGGGAAGATGGGCGTATTTACCTCGGATAGCATCGATCAAATCCCGATTGGGCGGGGATGGCGAACCATGAAGCTCTCGATCAAGCTCACTTACTAATTCCTCTTTGTCTTTTTCACAAAGAGATCGAACTGCGGTGAGGATCTGTCGGACTTCCGAAGACATTAACACGTGCCGCCTTTTCTTCATAATAGCCCAAATAGCTTGCCTCCCAACACCAATGGGAATTCCGGGCAGACCGATCTTTTCGTCGCCCTTTTCGATAGTAATCATTTGGTCGGCGCTGAGCAGAGACGTACCATGATCAACCAATAATGACCTCGGCGAATTTGGCATCACTCGGCAGATCTATTTCCGATGGTTCCAGAGTAAAGCTCAATCGCCTTTTTGATGTTCCAGCCTGTTTCTTCCTCAGTCTCGCCGACAGAGGCACAAGTATGGAAGAGTAGAAGACCTTTCCGGTATCAGAAAGCTATAGCAGAACAGTTTCTTGAAAATGCTGTGGCGCTAACTATGCTTAGGAAATCGAGACACTACAGTTTGTCCGGCGTCTACAACTTTTCCCGTTCGCGAGTTGGCTCATCGGCTGACAATTCAGAGATTCGAGACTGACGATAGGGGTCGCCATTCGTTAGGCTTACAGTGTTTGCATTTTCTATCAAATATTCAAGTCGTCTAAACCGATTAGTCAACCGGTACTCGAGTTGTTCATTCATCTGCTTGAGGGCACGCGACTCAGTGCGACGATCCCTTAAGAAGCAAATGGAGAAGCAACTTGTGAGTGCCAAATAGAGAAATAGAGGCCAGTCCACGGCAACTTCTTCTAGAATCGCATGCATTATTAAAGTCACTGTAACTTGTAGTGTCAAAACGGCAGTTTTTTTCTCTTGTCTGATGTAAAAATTCGGTCGAACAGAGTTTTTTACAAATAGATCCAGGGTCATGAGGGCATCCTCGCTCAACGCGGCCTTTTGACTCTCAATATTCCAAACCATTCCTAAATGTATTGATAATACTTATTTATACTTTATCAAAGCTTAAGAAAAAGTAATATACTTTAGCCTAGTGCTTGGAGGCACCCCTACTTGAAACTTCGCAACCTATCAACCTTCCTTTTGCTGGCACAGGGTCTTCATGC
>JAYWBH010000444.1:0-4890 GCA_043781815.1 Bryobacterales bacterium
TGACGAGTGTTCGATAAATGGAAGCGAGGCCAAGTTTTGGACCAAGAAATATTGGAAGGATTTTTCGAGGAAGCTAAGGGATACTTGCCCGCCATGGAGCAGTTGCTTCAACAAATGGAAGGTATTGAAGACCCCTCGGAATGTTTGAACGAACTCCACCGTCTGGCACATAGCCTGCGCGGCGCAAGCAATATGGTTGGCATGTCCCAGGTGGGAACCATGGCGCAGAGTGCCGAGGAATTTCTGGACATGGTGCTGGCGGGGGAATCGCCCTGGGATGAAGACAGCCGTCTGCTGATCCTGGAATGCGTGGGACAGATACAAACCGCATTCGCCGAGCTTCCTTCCTCTGTAGGACAACAGAAACCCCAGCCAGAGAACGACCAGATTAATTTTGACGAAGATGACAACGGCGATTTACCACCGGAATTGATTAACGGCTTTATTGAAGAAACCGAGGGTTTACTCGATTCCATTGGGTTGCGCATGCGCGAGTTGGATTCCGACGGCGATGTGAAGCCTGCCTTGCTTGAAATCCGTCGTGGCGTGCACACCATCAAAGGTGCAGCGGGTATGGTTGGCTTTATGGCCATCAACAAGCTGGGCCACCGCATGGAAGATTTGCTGGATCATTTGTATGAAGGTTCCATTGCCTTCAATTCCAGCATCCGAAAACTGTTATTAGGCACCCATGATTTGCTGATTGATCTGGTTGCAGCGCGCGGCCAAATCGGAAATCGACGAGCGATTTTTGAACACCTTTTCCATCAATTTGGAGCAGCCCTGCGGGGAATGCCGTTGGACGAAGCGCCCCTTCCGGTAATGACGGCGCGTAGCGAATCCCTCAGCGAAGTGGAAGTACCGCAGGTGGCCGAAGCAGCCGATGCACCGAACTATGTCCGGGTGCCCATTGAACGGCTGGATTCCCTGGTTCGCCTGGTGGGAGAACTGTTCGTCAGCCGGTCCATTTTTGAACGACACCTGGCCAACTACACCAAAGAAGTAGATGAACTTGGGCTGAGTCTGGAACGCTTGAAGCGGTTGACTACGCAACTGGAAAACGATCACGCCACTTACTCACCGGGGGCAGTCACGGGGATGAATTATTCCAGCGACAAATCGGAATTCGACGCGCTGGAGTTCGACCGTTACACGCAGTTGCATCTGCTTTCGCGCGATTTGGGAGAAACGGCTAACGACGTCTCCTCCGTCGGCGGGCAGTTGCGTGGATTAATGAATGGGTTTGACGGCTACCTGGGCAAACAGGGTCGGCTCACTTCTGAAGTGCAGGATAAGCTGATGCGCCTGCGCATGGTGCCGCTATCGTCGGTGGCCAACCGGCTGCATCGCACAGTGCGCGTCACCGCTCAAAAGCGCGATAAAGATGTGGAACTGATTATTGAAGGTGCTTCCACCGAACTGGATAAGACAGCGCTGGAGCAGTTGACCGGGCCGTTGGAACATCTGTTGCGCAACGCCGTGGACCATGGCATTGAGTCAGTTAAAGATCGCCTGGAAAAGGGTAAGCCAGCTTGTGGACGCATCCGTCTGCGAGCCACTTACGAAGGTACCCAAGTAGTATTGCGGCTGGTGGATGATGGGCGCGGTTTTGATCTGGACAAGATTAAAAAAGCGGCCGTGCGGCTGGATTTAGCTGGGGAAAAAGAAGCCAGCCTACTTTCACCCAGTCAATTGCATGAACTGCTGTTTGTGCAGGGATTCACCACGGCCGAAGAAGTCACCGAAATTTCCGGACGCGGAGTGGGCCTGGATATTGTCCGGTCGAGCGTAGAAGGGTTGAAGGGAACCGTATTCGCTGATTCACAATCGGGCAATGGAACCACATTCACACTGCGCTTGCCCTTGACGTTGGCCATCACAAAAGTGCTCTTTGTGGAATCGCATCAGCAGCAGTTCGCCATTCCCATTTCAGCAGTGGCGCAGACAGCACGCATCAATCGAAATCAAATTGACGTGGTGGATTACCGCACCGTGGCAAGACTGGACCGGGGCGTTCTACCGGCCTGGTATTTAAGCGAAAGTCTGGGCCTAAAGGAAATGCCATCAGGGGCATCGGAAGCCCGTCAATCGGTGGTTGTGTTGAAGTTGGGCGATCAGGAATATGCCCTGTTGGTGGACAAAATCCTGGATTCGCGAGAAGTGATGGTGAAGCCGCTTGGCGAACTGCTGAAGCGAGTTCACGGAGTGGCCGGTGCCACTATTCTGGGCGATGGCGGTATTGTTTTAATTCTTAACCCGGCCGATGTGGTGGCCACCCGACAGGAAGGGCGGATCAGCAATTCCCTGCGCAAGATGATTGCCCCGGTGAATGCCCGCAAGGCTCTGGAAGTCCTGATTGTGGATGATTCCTTAAGCGTGCGCAGAGTGATTGCCAACCTGATGAAGAACACCGGGTGGAATGCGACGCAAGCAAAAGATGGCGTGGATGCTTTAGAAATCCTCAGCAAAATGCAGCGCTTGCCCGATGTGGTGTTGACCGATGTGGAAATGCCGCGGATGGATGGCTTTGAGTTGGCGGCAACATTGCGCGGTCGCGAACAGTATGCGCATATTCCGATTATCATGTTGACGTCCCGTTCGGGGGATAAACATCGCAACAAAGCAGCGTCTGTGGGGGTCACCGATTATCTGGTGAAGCCTTATCTGGATGAAGTGCTTCTGGGTACGATTAAACGCAGCATTGAAGCGGCGCAGGTGACTGGGAAAGTCGCTTAATTCGGTCAATGCTAAAAAAGGACCGGCAGGGATGCCGGTCCCACTAATTGGTGGGCGGCGGAGCAGGTACATCCAGCTCTGGGGCATCGGCGTTGCGGCGGCGGCGGCGAATTGGTCTTGCTTGTTTCACTTCCGGCGGCTTGGCTTTGAGTTGCAAGTCATTTGGAACCGGACCGATGAACCGAGCCCGCTCAATTACAGTGGACTTGCCCACGCGAAATACCTTCACCTGCACTTGCACTTCGCCAGATTGACGGACGAAGGCGTAAGCGCCAAGCTTCAAGGCATCGGCATCCAGCACCTGAAGCGTTTCACTGGCCCCGTCTTTAAAACTGATTTCTCCTGACTTTGCTTCCCATAAACGGACTTGGTCCTTATCCCAGCGGATGCGTAATTCCTGATTCTCTTCCATCACTCGCAACCCCAACGTCGGTTTGTGAGTATCTTGATAGTAGAGCAAGCCTAGGCGGCCAACGAGTCCCAACAAGGTGGCGGCAATCGTAAAAAGCAGTGATCCCCAGACCAGCCTGCCTGTTCGGCGTGGACGCAACTGCTCCCGGGCCATCAGCGGAATTTCACGATGACGATCCATTGCCTGTTGCTGGTCATCTGAATTTGATCTCGGCGCGGATAAATGCGCTGCTGGCCGAGGTAAAACCGTGGTTTCTGCCCGATCTGAATCGGGCATGATGGTGGGCTGAGGCATCAGTTCCCGCCGCTCCCGCTTAGGCCTTTTTTCGAGCGTGGTGGGGAGATTGAATTGGAGGAAACTGGCCTTGCGGCGAATGGGATTTGACCCATCGCGGAAGAAATAGCCAGCTTCCACAGGCTGAAATCGGGAAGGCTTCACTACCAGACAAATTTGCCAGCTTTCGGGAAAATACTTTTCCCAAAGAGCAGCTTCGTCATCCCGAATTTCAATTCCTGACCGAGTGTGGGAAATGAACCAGCCTACGGGCTCAAACTGCTGCAACTCGGGATCGGTCTTAGCATCTTCAAGAAGAGTAGTGAATCCAGCCTCATCCTTGGGAGAAAGTTGAAACGAAGGTCCACTTGCATGCTCGCAGGCAATCGGACGCCAGGCGTCGACGTGGATGGCCGACCCTTGTCGGGAACCAAACAACACGCCGCCCACTTCAATTCCACCGCGAGCTAACCGGAGATGGCCATCAATAGCGAAGTCGCGAATTTGTCGCAACACCGCTTCCACGGCACGAATCTCCAGATCGTATCCCGGCGCTTTCCAACTGTGAAAAGAAAGTTCGTCTGCTTCAGTCACTTGTCATCAATTATAGTAGTCAGTACTACATGTCTATGGCTACTACTAAAAACGCCTCCTACTTTCCCCAATACCGTTATTACGATTTCCTGGTCAACTGTTTTGTGGTGGCATTGCTGATTTCCAATTTAGTTGCCCCAAAACTTACGAAAATCGGACCCTTCGTGTTCAGCGGTGCTCAACTACTTTTCCCACTAACCTACATTTTCGGTGATGTATTTACGGAAGTCTACGGCTACGCAGGTTCCCGTCGTGCCATTTGGACAGGATTCATGGCGCAAGGTCTTCTCGTAACGCTGGGCGCGGTCATTGTGGCGTTGCCGCCGGCCCCTGGATGGAACGATCAGGAATGTTTTGCTAAGATCTTCGGCATCCTGGGCTTTTTGCCTCGCTTGGCTGTGGCCAGTCTGGTGGCCTATTGGGTGGGGGAATTTGCCAATTCGTTCACCATGGCCAAGGTGAAGTTGTTGACCAATGGAAAGCATCTATGGATGCGCTTCATCGCATCAACGGCGGTGGGGCAGGCGGTGGACACGGTGCTGGTGATCTCCATCGCGTTTGGAGGCAGCACCGACAATTACACGCTGATCAACTTGATGATAGATGGATATATCATTAAGGTCGCTTATGAGATTCTTGCCACGCCACTTACTTATGCGGTTGTGAACTGGCTGAAGAAAGCGGAAGGGGTGGATCCATTTGATCACAACACCAACTTCAACCCATTTGCCAAAATAATTTAGCAGATTTCGTGTGGTGCGTCTAGTTACTTGTGGAAAATGTCACGGCAAAATGATAATGTCCTAATTGAGCAAAGTAGAAATGTCCTATTGACGGGGTTGACTCTAGGAGTTGCCAAACGAAGGACAACTACT
>JAYWBH010000445.1:0-4879 GCA_043781815.1 Bryobacterales bacterium
TGATTTGTTTTCCGGTGAAGTGTTCCACAGTTGTGCAAATGGCGGCGCGGTAGGATTCCTGCACGTCCACCAGCACGCCATCCATATCGAAAATAATCAAGTCGGTAGGGGCTACCATATGGTTGAAAGTTCCTCTAAGAATTGCCGCATCTGATCTCTGGTTCCTACTGTGACCCGCACGCAGCCGGGCAATTCGTAACTGCGGTCGCGTACAAGAATATTGCGATTTCGCAACGTGTCACGGATTTCAATAGCACGTTCACCAGCATAGAACAGGACGAAGTTCGCTTGACTTTGAAAGTACGGGATTTTCAATTTCTCCAGTCCGACATACAACAGTTCGCGCGCCGCCAGCACCTCTGTAACATAGCGTCGAATGTAGGCTTGATCCCGTACAGCAGCCCGTGCAGCCAATGCTGCCAGCGAATTTACGCTATAGGGCGATTGCGCTTTATGCAACCACTTGATGTTGGCAGCGCTTGAAAACAGGCAGCCGAAACGCATGCCTGCCATGCCGTAGACTTTTGAGAAAGTGCGACTCACAAACAGATTTGAATATTCGGCGATCAGCGGCAGTGCCGTTACACCGCAGAATTCGTAATAAGCTTCGTCAATCAGCACGGCAGCGTTGGGCGCTTTTTGAAGAATTCGTTCAATGCCTTCCAGATTGGTTCCCGTGCCAGTGGGGTTGTTGGGATTGGCGATGAGCACGGCGCGGGTGGCTGGGGTGATGGCACCCAACAGTTCCTGCAAGGGAAATTCCAGCTTGGCAATGCGGTAATCAATTTCACGAACCACTGCTCCAGCCACTTCTGCATAGAACTTATACATGGCATAGCTGGGGCGCAACGTCAGCACCTCATCTTCATCGTCAACGTAGGTGTTCACAAGCACTTGAATGGCTTCGTCGGTGCCATTGGTGAAGATCATTTGTTCATTGGTGACTTGGAAGAATCGGGCCAGCTCTTTTCTTGCGTCGGTATATTCGGGGTAGACGGCAAGGTCGTTTTCAATCAAATGCTCAGCCAGAAATTGAGTCACTTTGGGGGAACAGCCGATGGTGTTCTCATTGAAATCGAGGCGCAACTTATCGGCGCGGTCGCCTGTGGGTGGCGAGTAAGGGGCCATCCGTTCCACGGCTGGACGCGGACGCAATTCATCTTTCGGCACTGTTATTTCTCTCTCTTTTTAAGATCGAATCTAGCTTCAACACTGCGGGCATGGGCTTCCAGGCCTTCCGCTCTGGCCAGTGTTGTAATTGCTGGTTCCAGTGTTTTTAAAGCCGCGCTGGAAAGCTGTTGGGTGGAAATGATCTTTACATAATCGGCAGAAGAAAGGCCGCCACGAAGACGGGCCGCGCCTGATGTGGGCAGTACGTGATTGGGGCCCGATGAATAATCACCAGCCGCTTCCGGACTGTTGGGGCCAATGAAAATACTGCCCGCATGACGGATGGCTGGCACCAGGCTGGCATCGGGAATGCTTAAGTGTTCCGGGGCGAATTGATTCGATATTTCCACAGCCTGATCCAGCGACTTCACCAAAATGATGGCGCTGTTGTTATCAATGGCGATGCGCGCGGTTTCCGCTGTGGGCAAGGTTGTCAGTTGCATTTCAATCTCGCTGGCCACCGCCAATGCCAGCGCCTTCGACGTGGTTAGCAATACCGCCGATGCGTCGGTATCGTGCTCAGCCTGGGCCAACATGTCGGCGGCGATCCAACGGGGATTGCCATCGTTCGCAATCATCAGAATTTCCGTTGGTCCGGCAATGAAGTCAATGCCCACTTCGCCAGCCAGCAGCTTCTTTGCGGCGGCCACATAGATGTTGCCCGGACCCACAATACGGTCTGCCTTGGGGACAGTTTCAGTGCCGTAGGCAAATGCGGCAATGGCCTGTGCCCCGCCCATTTGGTAAACGTTCTTCACGCCTAACAAAGAAGCGGTTCCATAAATTTCAGTGACTACGCGTGGAGAAGCTACGCAGATATTGGGGACCCCGGCAACTTGTGCGGGAATCACTGTCATCAACAATGTGGAGGGCAGGGGATAGCGGCCTGAGGGAATGTAGGCGGCCACTGTATCCAGGGGTCGAACCACTTGTCCCAATCGTAAGCCAGGGGCCACTAATTTCGATTTTCCGACGGGCAATTGAAGTTGGGCGAAGGCTCGAATGTTGGCTGATGAAATGGTGACGGCTTGGCGAAATGCCTGGGTCAATTTCTTTTCTGCAGCTTTCAGTTCGGGACGGGGAACCGCTACGGTGGAGCGGTCCAACTTGTCGAACTTACGAGCGTATTCGAGCAGTGCTGTATCCCCGCGAGTGCGCACTGCTTCGAGAATGGGTCGAACAATGCCTTCTGCTTCTTCGAAGCGAGCGGCCTTGCGGGAGAGGATGTTTTTTACTTGTTTGCTGTCGACGATTCGAATCATGTTTCTTGTGCCTATAATTTAACTGCGAAAACATACTCTCGCTAGCGAGCTGGCAGGCGGAATCGCCTGCCCCACATCAGATACCCTTGCCTTGCATTGGGGAACCTTGCATTGTGAACGTTGCGTTGTGACCCTTGCATTTGTGAACCTTGCCCTGTGAAAACTTGCATTGTGATCCTTATCTGGTGAAGCTGCATTGTGAACTTTGCTGCACTGTGAAACTTGCATTGGGGAACCTTGTATTGTGGGGCAGGCGTTTCCGCCTGCCGCGAAACCAGCTTTACCTGTTTGCTATCTCCTGGTGTCTATGATTTACTGCAAAAAATATGCTCGCTAGCGAGCTGGCAGGCCGAATCGCTTGCCCCACAAACACCGGCCTAGCCCTTACATCACAATCTTATTCAGTGGATATTCCACAATGCCTTGCGCCCCGGCTTCCTTCAACCTGGGAATTATATTCCGAACGGTTATCTCTTCCAATATCGTATTCAGGGCCAGCCAGTTATCGTCACTCAGATGCGAGATGGTTGGTTTCTTCAACGCTGGCAGCACCGCCAACACCGCATCCAGGTTCGCCTTTTCCACATTCAACATCAAGCCAACTTTACCCAGAGCATTAATCGCACCATCCAACAGCATTTTGATGTCACTCAATTTGCGACGCTTCCAATCATCGGCCCAAGCTGTTTTATTGGCGATTAACTGCGTATTGGATTCCATGATTGTTTCCACGATCCGTAAATTGTTAGCTCGCAATGAGGAACCTGTTTCGGTAACCTCAACAATGGCATCGGCCAGCACGGGTGGCTTCACTTCCGTGGCTCCCCAACTGAACTCCACCTTGGCCTTGACGCCATTGCGTTCCAGGTAGCGCTTGGTAGCGTTGACCAGTTCCGTTGCAATCACTTTACCTTCCAGATCCTTAACCGTTTTGACGGGTGCAGATTCGGGAACAGCCAACACCCAACGCACTTTGCCGAAGCTCTGTTTGGCGTATACAAGATCGGCCACAACGTGGACATCAGCCTCGTTCTCCACCACCCAATCAAAACCCGTGAGCCCGGCATCCAGCACGCCGTCCTGCACGTAGCGAGCCATTTCCTGAGCGCGAATCAGCATGCATTCAATGTCTGGATCATCAATGCCGGGAAAGTAAGATCGGCTGGAAATATTAATATTGAAGCCAGCGCGACGGAATAAATCCACTGTGGCGTTTTCCAGACTACCTTTGGGGATTCCTAATTTCAGTTTCATATCAGGCCTTATATACCGATTTTGGGTCGTAGGTTTGCGTCTCAGTAACCACCCACTGGTTATCTTGCAACGTGCGGTAGAAGCAGCTTTGGTAGCCATCGTGACACACGCCGGGGCCAAGTTCTTCACCTTGAATGAGCAGGGCATCTTTATCGCAATCGGTTTGAATTGATTTGATGGCGATCTTGTGACCAGAGGTTTCGCCTTTTAACCAAAGCTTTTGGCGTGAGCGGCTGTAAAAGCATGCGAAACCGGTTTCGCGAGTGATGCGGAACGATTCTTCGTTCATATAGCCCACCATCAGGATGCGACCGGATTTGTAATCCTGAATCACGGCGGTCACCAAGCCATCGAGTTTTGTAAAGTCCAGATCCATTTTTGATTCCCTACTGCTTTTTAGGCAAAGAAAAAGCCCGCCGATTAGGGCGGGCGTCTTTTCAATCTCATATTTGAAAATTGTTTAAGAACAGGCCCGCGCACGCACGACGTCCGCATGATGATGGGGATGATGGTGGATGGCGCAAGCAGTGAACAGCTTCATGAATCAATAAGTATAGCAGAGACCCGACGCATCTGCTTTTTGATGTGATCCGCCGATCCGCCGGTGTGAGACAGAAAATTTAGATAAATAAAAAGCACCTGTCCGAAGCTTTTAGCATCGTCAAAAAGTCATTGATCAAAATCATTTCCAGCGCCCCCTGTCTGCTGCAAAAATACTTCTTGACGGAAATAAAAGTTGGATTTAGGATAAGAGTATCACTGAAAAAGGAGGTGATCCAATAAAATGATATCTGGTTGTAATTGGACGCGTCGTGAGGTGGCCGACTGTTGAGTCGGAGTTATTAACGTTCAGGTTTCGTCAGTGCCGGAACCGCAGTTCCTGTGGACCGGTCACCTTGAGACGCGGCGCTAGTAAAGGATAGAAAGCTGTAAATCGATCAGAAGTTGAGCCTAACTCTTAGGCTACCAAATGGCAACCGCCCGAAACTTTCAGGCGGTTGTTGTTTTTTAAACCCAGATAGTGGTAATTTTTTACAACTCCTTTGCGACTCACTCATTGCATCAGTGCACAATAACAAAAATGCCCGATAATAACGATAACCTCCCTGAAACACCTAGACGATCTTTCTTTACTGCGGCAATCTTTGGATTAGGTGGTATTATCACCGCCGCCTTAGGTGGCCTAGCCGGTG
>JAYWBH010000446.1:0-4869 GCA_043781815.1 Bryobacterales bacterium
CACTGGCCCATTGTAGACGCACTCATTGAAATGCAGGCGTCGGTGGTTATGGAAATTGTTAGTGATGGAATTCAGCGCATGAAGCGTTCTACACCGGCAGATGCACTTACAAAAACAGTTACTGGTCCCATTCCCGACGATCAAATTCAGAACATGTTGAGCAGTTACTTGATTTATCCGATCGGCAAGTTGGGCGGGGCCACACTGATTACAGAGAACGATCCTGAAATCGACTTTTTGAAAGAAAGCTTATGCAGCGAAGACGCGCTGATACAGGGCCGGGCGCTACGGGCTTGGGCTGAGATTTTAGACATGACACGCGGCGCAGCAAGGCAGGCACAACTTTTGCAGGTTTGCCATCACATTTTGGAACGTCGCTTTGACCCTGCCCAAATCGCCCTGGGAATTGATCCGCCGCGGAAGATGAACGCCAATGATCGCAAGCAACTCACCCGCTATGCACTGGATGCGCTCACCCACATTGGCACTGAAAAATCAATTGAAGTACTGCGTGATTTTTATCGGAGGCCCAGTAAAGGTCGTCCCGATCCTTATGACGAAATGTTACGGAAGAGCAGTTGGGAAATGGCGGATAAAATCCGCTTGCGAACACTGGATCAGCCGCAGCAAACCAATGATGACTAAGTAACCAACTGGAGGAACCCCCCTATGTCTACCCGATTAATTCCTGATACAGATGTGAACTACGCGCTGATTGCGTTCGATAAAGATGGTGTGGAACGAACCGACGATCCAGAAGCCGTTGCAGGATTGTTTAGTAAGAAAATCCTGGCCGATGCGGCGGCCAATCCGCCCACCCACGTTTTCCTGTTCTGCCATGGCTGGAAGGGCGACATGCCTTCTGCCGTTGAACAATACAATCGCTGGATCAAAGCGATGGTTTCGCTAGAGGCCGATAAATCGCAAATGGGTCCTGGATTTCGTCCACTTTGGATTGGGCTGCACTGGCCCAGCAAACCACTTGGCAGCGAAGATTTTGGGGGAGACGGCTTTGATACAGTCGGCATGAATTTGGCCGCCATCAAGCAGGAAGCCCTGCAACAGATGGGCGATTCGCCGGAAGCGCGGGCCTGCCTGGATATTATTTTCAAGGAACAGGAACAGAACGCAGCAGCGCTCAGCCTGCCCCCCGCTGTGGCCGATGCCTATCGTAAATTGGCTGTGGCTATTGGTTATAAATCGGAAGGCCCGGCAGGTCCGCCCGATGCAGAAGGCAAGCCGTTTGATCCGGAAGCAACTTTTGATGCTTACGGTGATTCGGCTTTCGACATTGGCAGCTTCTTCGGAAAACTGCTTTCCCCACTGAGTCAACTTTCTTACTGGACCATGAAGTACCGTGCGCGCAAGATCGGCGAAAACGGGATGCATGACTTTGTATCCCAATTACAAACCGCACTGCCTGCCGCTAAATTTCATTTCATGGGGCACAGTTTTGGGTGCATTGTGGTCTCTTCCATACTTGGTGGTAAAGACGGAAAGACTGCGCTGCCGCGGCCGGTGGAATCACTGGCCCTGGTGCAAGGGGCACTTTCACTTTGGGCCTACGCCGATCAGGTGAAAGACACAGGCAAGCCAGGTTACTTCAACGTCGCGTTCAGAAAACCGGCAGTAAGTGGACCCATTGTAGTTACTCGGTCTAAGAATGATAAAGCAGTGGGTCTGGCCTATGCCTTGGCTACCGCATTGGTGCCCATTAACATTGACGGATCATTCGACGTGGACCTGGCGCCGACGTTCCTTCCGTTGTTAGGCGGCATTGGAACGTACGGTGTGCGCGGGTTAGATTTCGCCAGTGACTTAGTGATGTTACCCGCTACCGGCACTTACACTTTTCAAGCAGGAAAGATTTACAACCTGAAAGGCGATACCTTCATTCCAGGTCATTCTGGGATTGATGGTCCAGAGGTGGCGCACGCGCTTTGGCAAGCCGCTTTGCAGTCTTGAAAGAGGCCAACCATGGACGATAGCTTACCGTTTGGTATTGAAGCGGCTACGGGGAAACTGCTGTCACAAGCAGTTCCCCTGGCTGCGCTTAATTCGATTGATGAAGATCCTGTATCTGTCCATAATCGGAATGATCTGCATCTTGGTGCGGCCATTCTTGACCCAAACAATTTGCAGAAAGCTGGTTGGGGAGTGGTGTTTCCCGGCAATAAGGATTGCACTCAACTGAAAGCCGCGTTGAAAGATCTGCTGGACTTACGTCAAACCCAAACAGGGGCGCTGTTCAAGATCTTTGAAGGAGCAGAGGGTTACCAACCAGGCGATACGGCCGAGAAATGGTTGCGGCGCGCCCCTCGTCGTTTAGAGCTTCGAAGCGTTGACCCTACCAAGGGAGTGCCTTACTACATTCTGATTGTGGGGACGCCGGATGAGATCCCCTTTGACTTCCAATTCAAGCTGGATAGTTACTTTGCGGTGGGACGCCTTCAGTTCGCAACATTCGATGAATATACAGCCTACGCCCAGAAAGTGAAGGCGGCGGAAACCGTGAAGTCCAGTAAGACAGTGGGCATTGTGGCTACCCGTCATGCAGCGGATGGGGCCACGCAATCACTTCACGATTTTGTGGCCGTGCCATTATCCAAAAGCGCCACGGAGCAGGGGTTCAACGTGCTGCCATTGCTTAATGGGCAGGCTACCAAAACCAATATTTTGGAATTGCTATCTGGCCAACGGGGCGGCCAGCCCGCCTTGCTATTCACTGGTTCCCATGGCGTACGGTTCGACATGACTGACCCGGATCAGACGTTGAAACAGGGTGCTTTACTTTGCGACAACTTCCCCAATATCGGCACGCCAGCGCTGCCGGAACACTTCATTGCCGAAAAGGATTTGGGTAGCTTAACCTTCGCCCCTATGATCCATTTTTTCTTTGCCTGTTACAGTGCCGGTTGCCCCATGAACGATACTTACGACCATTTACCTGGAGGTTCAGAACGTCAACTAATGGCCGCCGCCACAGTGGCTAAATTGCCCCAGGGAATGCTGAGCCGCGGGGCACTGGCAGTGATTGGACACGTGGACCGCGCCTGGACTTCCTCATTCATGGGGGCTGGGCAACCGCAGATTCAGGACTTTCAATTTGTGGTGGATAAGTTACTGGCCGGGTTCCGCATTGGCCAGGCAATGGACGCTTTTAATATGCGCTGGGCTGTCTTGTCCATCAACTTGAGTGACGTAATCAAGAATCGTGCAGTACCAGACCAAGTGTCCGACGATGAGTTAATTGCCGCGTGGAAGGCTCGTAACGATGCTCGTAATTACGTGGTGTTAGGTGACCCTGCGGTTCGGTTGAACTTCTAAGATAATTTATCCGCAGATGTCGCAGATAAGCGCAGATGAAAACCAAGGCACTTTTGAGTTGGTCTTATCTGCGTTCCTCTACGTCGTCTGCGGATAAATTGTTTTCTACACTGCCCGCGGTACGATGAACGGTTCCCGGTAGTTCCTTGTCAGCATCGAATTTGCTTCATCATCGCCCAGGAAGCGACCTGCGGATGTATCCATGCGGAGCGTTCTGCCTACCCTGTAGCCGATGTTCGCTAAGTGACAGAACGCTGCGGAACGGGCTCCTATGGCGATTTCTGCGTGCAACATCTTATGATCCCGCGCGCGAATGGCGTCGAAGAAGTTTTTCATGTGCGGTACGGTGTCTTCGCCAGAACCTTTTTCTTCTGCCACCAATTCATACTTCTCTTTGGATGCTGCACCAGCTCCACGGGCTGCTTCGCCGCTGATGTTGCCCGACAGGCTCTTATAGATTTTGAAACCACTGTGGTCAACCGTGGCAAAGCCCAAATCGCCAAAGAAGATATTGCCTACGTAGTTAGGTCCAGTCATGGGAACCAATGCTTCTGGAGGAGTGGGCAAGTTGCGGACATCGAAGGTCATCTGCGCATCGCCGAAATCGAAGGTTGCCTGCTGGCTATTGGGCGTTTCCTGATCGTCCTTCCAGGCGAACTTGCCACCAGTAGATGAGACAACGGAAGGCCAGCCGGTGCGTCCCAAACCCCACAGTGCAATATCCATTTCATGCACGCCCTGGTTGCCAATATCGCCATTGCCAGTGTCCCAAAACCAATGCCAAGTGTACGCAAACTTGTTTTTTGCATACGGCTTCCATTGGGCAGGCCCCAGGAACTTATCCCAATCAAGACCCGCTGGTACCGCTTCATCGGGCGTGTGACCAATGGAAAAACGACGGCGGAAGCACAGAGCTCTTGCCTGGTAAACCTGCCCAATTGCCCCATCGTGAATCATCTGAATGGCTTTCATCTTATGGGGAATGGAACGGCTTTGCGAACCCACCTGCACCATGCGACCGTACTTACGCGCCGCAGCAACCATTTGCTGGCTTTCAAAAATGTTGTGGCTGGCAGGTTTTTCCACATAGACGTCTTTACCGGCTTGCATGGCCCAGATGGCCGATAGTGCGTGCCAATGATTCGGCGTGGGTAATGAGACCGCGTCAATGTCCTTGGATTCGAACATAGTGCGCATGTCGGAATAATCTTTGGGACTGTAGCCTTTGGCCTTGTTGACTTTCGCAACGGCCCGTTCGCGCGAAGCCTGGTTGACGTCAACTACAGCGGCAATGCGACAATCCGTATCCAACTTGCCGTAAAAATCCATATGGTCATTGCCGCGGCCACCAAGGCCAACAATGCCAACTTGAATCCGATCATTCGCACCAAGAATGGGGAACGCCGCTGTAGCTAAGGCCGCACTTGCCTGAATGAATTGACGTCGTGACGATTGTGGTTTCATATGCCTTGTACATTCTATCGCGAAGCGCGATGTAAGTACTGGCTTACCATTCCAATCGGAAAACTAAAATTGCGTGCC
>JAYWBH010000447.1:0-4861 GCA_043781815.1 Bryobacterales bacterium
CAACTTGCGGCGATCTCCCGTGCCTAAGCTGCTGGAAAGCCGTGCCGCGTCAGCCCGTACAAAATCCAAAATACTGCGATCCTGGCGTGACTGCATAGCACGTACTGCGGGATCGGTGGTTTCGCCATCGCCGAAAAGTCGTTCAAAGACCGCCCGGGGATTGCTTTCAAGGGGCAGGGGAGTGGTGGGCGAACTCCAGGAAATTGTGTTGCTGTAGGCGCAACTGTAACCGGAATCGCAGCCGCCAACCATACGGTTGTCGTCAAGCCCAAGTTCCAAGGATGGCAATACTGTTTGCTTCCCGAATTCTTTGGCGGCGATTTGATCCACAGAAGTACCAACGCGGATATCGGCACCTTCAGTTTTCTTCGGATGCACGCCAGTCAACCAGGTGGAACCGGCACGAGCATGATCCCCTGCGCCATCGCCAAGGGAATTGCCGGTGTAGTGATCCAGCCCACTGAGCACCAGCATTTTTTCGCGAAACTGTTCCAGCGGCTTCAGAGTCTTTGAAAACTCAAAGTCGCGACCTGTGGCTGTGGGAGTCCAATCCTTCATGATGATCCCGTTGGGCACATAGAGGAAAGCCATGCGCATCGGAGGGGTCAAGCCAGCCTTGCTAGCAGCAGCGAAAGCGGGAGTCATGGCATCTAAAAAGGGCAGAGCCAGCGCCGTGCCAACACCTCGTAAAAACAGGCGTCGATCTAAAGATTTCCTGGTGATGATCATCGGGCTGGGGTTCTCCTCTGTTCGAATGGTACGCTATTCGCGATGGCCTGCGCCAAGGCTGCAAAACGGTAATCAGCGCGTGCGGTTTGACGGCGAATATCGCGCACCGTCGGCAAATCAAAATGTTCCAAGCCTCTTCCCAAGGCATAGGTTAAAAGTTTTTCAGTCAGGCAATCCACAAATTCATCCTGCCGTTCCAACAAGATTTTCTTCAATCCAGGGGAGCCTGTGAAAGCCGCGCCACCGGGCATTTGGCCAGAAGCATCCACTTCTGCACCGTCTTCACTGGCACGAAATTTGCCAATGGCATCGTAATTTTCTAAGGCGAAGCCTAACGGATCAAGTCGCGAATGGCACGATGCGCAAGCGGCATTGGCACGGTGCGCTTCCAGTGCCGCGCGCAAATCTTTTGCCGATTTGGCTGATGTTTCCTTCAAGGTTGGGACGTCCGGTGGCGGTGGGGGCGGCGGTGCGCCCAGCACACTTTCCAGGATCCATTTGCCACGCAGCACCGGGGAAGTACGCGTCGGGTAAGACGTCACAGTAAGCACGCTGCCTTGTGTCAGAATGCCGCCACGCTCGTCGCCTTGCAACCCTACACGACGGAAGTAGCTGCCCTTCACATTGGGAATTCCGTAGTGCTTTGCCAGACGTTCGTTTAGAAACGTATAATCGGCATTCAACAATTCCAGCACGCTACGGTCTTCACGAACAATGTAACTAAAGAATAGCTCGGTCTCTTTTTGCAAGGCCTTTTTCAGAGGTTCATCAAACTGCGGGAACTTGTCAGGATCGGGTTTCCAATCAGCGATATTCCGCAAGCGCAACCACTGGCCGGCGAAATTTTCGACCAGCGCTTTCGATTTTGGATCGGCCAACATGCGCTGTACTTGAGCTGCCAAAACGGGACGCAATTTCTTTTGTTCGGCTAGACGCAACAGTTCTTCGTCGGGAATACTGCTCCACAAGAAGAAGGAAAGTCGCGAAGCGAGTTCTAAATCAGTTACCTTGTTGATCGATCCAGGCAACGCACCTGCGGGGTTTGATTCCACACGAAATAGAAAGCTTGGCGAAACCAGAATGGCTCGCAGTGCGGTTTCAATTCCAGCATCGAAGCTACCACCATCTTTGCGGCCCACGGCCATCAACTTCATCAGCGGATCAATATCAGCAACCGTTACAGGACGCCGATACGCCCGTCGTGCCAGCGTGCTGATGATCTTCTTCGCACAAGGTGCTTCCGGTTGTCCAGCCGTTGGGCGACACACAAACACTAGTCGACGGCTTTCCGTATCGCCAGGACCTGTGGCGTTCATCGGACCGGTGATCTGTACATAGTCAATAAAAGTGGAAGAAATTTGTGGTGCGCCTTGGCCGCGACGTCCAGCAGCAGCCACGCCCTCAGTCTTTGGAGTTTCCCGCAGGAAGCCTGCACCAATCACATGCGGTCCTGCTTTTACGGCCATCTTGATTTCGTAGTTCCGCGTACCCTGGGCTTCCTCGGCTTGATCAATTTTCACATCGAACAGCTTCACCCGCTTGCCATCCAATCGCAAATCAAGCTGCGTTGGTGGCGCGGCGGCGGAGGGGTTTCCAGTGACGCGAACCAGAATCACATATTCGGCATCAGCAGGAAAGTAACGACGCACCAGCGCTCCATCGCGCACGCTCAAGGGCAATTCATCGGCCGCGTCTGCGGAGGCACCTCGGGGCGGCTTGATCTTATCAATAGCAGCGGAAAGTTTTAAGGTACCCAGGGCATTGCGACTCAACCGTCGACCAGTGGCCATGTACTTTTCCATCAACAGGGGTGAGAAGGTTAACACCTCACCAATGTTGTCGAATCCATAACCGGAATCGTCAGTGGGTAAGCTGGCCGCGTTATCCAAATCAATTGCCAACAGGTCACGAATTGCGTTTGCGTATTCGGCACGATTCAAGCGATGAATGGAAGGTGTTCCGGGATTGGGCTTGGCCAGCGCATTGCGATCAAGTTCCGATTCCAACCAACTGACCACCGCCTTCTGTTGCGTGGCTTCCGGGTGAGGCATTCCCAACGGAGGCATTTCGCCGGTGCGCATCTTACGCAAGACTTTTTCCCAGGTGCCTGCCGTTTCGCCAACGGTAGCCGATTCCATACCGGAAAGCGACAAATTTGCTGTCTTGTTTTTATCGTTGTGGCAACCGATGCAGTAACGTTTCACCGTGGCATCGGTCTGCGTGGAATCAGCCAGCGCGAACTGCGCAAGGAGTAGGATCGGAAAAAGTGTTGATGAAAAAAAACGCATGAATACTGACCAACTATTCAGGTGCACTGAAGCTAGCATATCATGATGAGTATGAAGTTCTACACTACGTTAGTACTAACGCTATTAGTGATAATTCCCAGCGCGCAAGCGGCGGAATCACGACTGATTGAGGCGGTGCAGGTTCGCGATCAGAAAGCCGTGTTGGCATTGCTCAAAAAAGGCGAAAACGTCAACAGCGCCCGGCCCGATGGTTCAACGCCATTAGCCTGGGCAGTGAATCGCGAAGATAGTGAAATTGTGGCTTCTCTGATTCGCGCCGGTGCCAATGTGAACGCTGCCGATGAAAATGGAGAAACGCCGCTTTCCCTGTCCGCTTCGTTGGGCAATCTTCCCATTTCCAAAGCACTGCTGGACGCCAACGCCGATCCGAATCGCCCTCGTTGGAGTGGCGATACTCCATTAATGGGTGCGGTAAATTCCGGGAATCTTGAACTGGTTAAAATGTTGCTGGATCGCGGGGCCAAAGCGGACGTCGCCGAAACTCGCATGGGACAATCGGCGCTAATGTGGGCCATCGCCGATGGCAAGAATGACATTGCCAGCCTGTTGATCAGTCTTGGTGCTCCGGTGAATGCAAAGTCGAAGAGCGGTTATAACGCATTGCTGATGGCCGCGCAGAAAGGCGACATTAAGATGGTGAAAATGTTACTGGATCGCGATGCGGACCCCAAGTACAAGTCGCCCGACGGTAGTTCAGCCTTTCTCATTGCACTGAACGGAGGTAAAGAGGAAGTTGCCAGCTTGATGTTGAACAAAGGTGCCGACGCCAATTCCCGTGATAAAAATGGGGGCAATCCTTTGCATGAAGCTGTTCGTCAAGGCAAACTGGCTTTGGTGAAGGATCTGATTGCTCATGGTGCCGATCTTAACGCCCGCACCGAAAAACTTACCGGACCTCAAGGTGCCTTTCGTAACTCCGGCTTGACTCCATTTTTGACCGCCTGCGAAACCGGCAACATGGAAATGATGCGTGCTCTGATCACGCTGGGCGCAGACCCGAAAGCTTTGAACCCGGAAGGTGTGGGGCCAGTGATGCTCACTGTGGGTAGCCGCAAACTGGATGCCGTGAAAATGATGGTTGAAGAATATGGTGGCAATGTGAATGAGGAACGCAAAGGCGGTGGCAGCCCGCTGCACAACGCCACGCGAACTGGTGCCGCTGACATCATTGGATACCTGGCCGATAAAGGTGCCGATTTTACGGTAAAGGATCGCTTTGGACGCAATCCATTGGAAGAAGCGGAATTTGAAGCACCGCCTGCCACCATTGAATTGTTGAAGCGATTAACGGCTGAAGCTGCGGCCAAGGTGAAGGCGAAGTAGTTAGCGCAACTCGCCACGTTTCGCCATCATTGCGATGCGTTCCCCGGCACGATACGCTAATGCCTGAATGGTCGCCGTTGGTTGCTGACGCCCAGATGTCACAAGGCTGCTACCATCCACGACGAACAAGTTCGGCACGTCGTGCGCCCGATTGTCAGCATTCACTACGGAAGTTTTTGAGTCCGTACCCATTCGGCAAGTTCCCATCAGATGAACTGAAAAGGCCACTTCTTCAACGGCGTCTGTCCAGGTTTTCTTTGCCCCAGCAGCTTCCAGAATCTCTACTTGCCGAGCTAATAAAAATTTCAAAGTCTTTAAATCGTCGGGATGATTGCGGAAGGTCATACGCGTTGCCGGCAGCCCCCAGGCATCTTTCACGACGTCATCAAGGTCAATGGTGTTAGACGCAACAGGCAGGCAGGTTGTATGACTACTCAACGACATGGTGCGCGTGAAGTACTCGGCTAGCTGCTTCTTAAAACCGCTGCCCCAACGCGGTG
>JAYWBH010000448.1:0-4821 GCA_043781815.1 Bryobacterales bacterium
GTTTCCTCTTCAGCGATCACTGCCATGCTGGGCCCCCTGGCTATTGTCGAACTACTTTATTTGCGCTGGATCGAACAGCCGGGTTATGAAGATTGGCGAAGTAACTTGCTGGTGATTCTGCGGCGGCCCAGCGGGGAATCGGTTTAAGTAACTGCGTGGGCAATTGTGAATTGGTTGGCCACCTACTATAGTTTAAGATCTATCTTGCAGGCACCGCTAAGTGCCTTGATACTAGTTTTTACACAAATGAAATACTCACAGTAGCTATTCCCGCACTCAATGAAGAAGACAGCATTGTCAGCATTATCGAACGCACCCTTGCCGCCCGCGATTACATCTACTCCAACTCCCCGGTTACCGAACTGGACATTGCGGTAATTAGTGATGGATCGACGGACCAGACAGTGGAGCGAGCGTCCAAATACAAGGATCAGATTCGACTCATCATCTTCCCTAAGAACCGCGGATATGGTGCGGCTATCAAAGAAGCTTGGCGTGAATCCGACGCCGAATTGGTTGGATTTCTGGATGCCGATGGCACCTGTGAACCGCGCTTTTTTGCGAACCTTTGCAGCGCCATGAAAAGCGAAAATCTGGACGTTGTACTGGGCTGCCGCATCAATAAGGACAGCAAAATGCCGGTGGTGCGACTGGTTGGAAATACCATGTTTGCGACGTTGCTCACCTTGCTGGCTAATTCCCGTGTGCGCGACACCGCAAGTGGTATGCGCGTAATCAAGCGGTCTAGTTTGCAACACATTTTTCCCTTACCGGACGGCCTGCACTTCACCCCGGCGATGAGTGCGCGCGCCATGATGTCAGGAGTCCTGAAAATTGGCGAAGTCAACATGCCCTATCACGAGCGAGTGGGCGAATCAAAGCTGCGAGTGCTCACCGACGGAATGCGCTTCCTGCGAGTGATTATGGAAGCGGCATTCCTCTACCGTCCTTCCCGGCCAATGATTTTGTTCGGAATGGTTTGTGCAGCAATAGCTGCCGCAATTATGGCCTCTCCAATTTTTTACTACATTGAACACAAGTCCGTGCAGGAGTGGATGATTTACCGGTTCCTGGTGAGTAATCTTCTTGGCACCATCGCAATTTTAAGTGGATGCGCGGCTTACCTTGCCAAGCAGATGACCCGCATCGCCATTGGAAAGGAAATTGGGGAACGGTCTTCGCTGGTGGATTATTTCTTCAAAGGCTGGAGTTCCTGGCTAATTCCCATCGGCCTGATTGCCAGCGGTTCGTTGCTGGTGATGGGCAGCTTTCTCGATTGGTGGACGACGGGGCACACACTGGAACACTGGTCCCGCTTCATTGTCATGACATTCTGCTTTTCCACTGCTATTTCGATTCTCCTCACGAAAGGGATTGACGTGGTCTTGTCGCTACTGCGGGATCGGGTAGAGTATTGGCGCGGTATTGAGCAAGGCGTTGAGCGTGGAGCTGCTCAATAATGAGTCGCGAAGAGCTATTTGATTTGAGCGCGGAATACGAGCAGATGCTCAACCAGGGTATCGGCCTATCTGGCGAGAGTCGCCAATTTTTCATCGAAGGTCGACTTAAAGGGTTGAAAGGACTTTTAGAGACGGGCTTTGTGGTGAAAAGAATACTGGATTACGGCTGTGGGATTGGCACCAGTTCAAAGAGACTTTCTGAAGAGTTTGCTGGTGCCCAAGTGGTTGGGGTCGATACTAGCGAAAACGCGATTGAGTATGCTGCAGAACAATACGGTTAAGCAAAGATAAGTTTTCGTGTTCTTGACGAGCTTGATCAGGAAGCAGCATTTGATCTCTGCTACGTCAATGGCGTTTTTCACCATATCGTGCCCGAACAAAGGTCTGGGGCGCTGATCGGAATTCATAAAGCACTTCGGCCTGGCGGGTTGCTAGCTCTATTTGAAAATAATCCATGGAATCCAGGTACTCGCATGGTCATGAGCCGCATCCCTTTTGATCGGGATGCCATCACACTTACACCGCCTGAAACTACGACGCTGGTTACAAAGGCCGGATTCAAAGCGGTCTGCCAACCCAAATCATTCTTCTATTTCCCCAGACAACTGGCATTTCTACGACCCCTGGAAGGAGTCTTGACTCATCTGCCGCTAGGTGCTCAATACGTGGTGTTAGCCGCTAAGGTTTGAAGTGGATTACTTCGGCGCCTAGATTGCGAATTGCCAGGGGCCGATTGCTGATCCCAGGAATATGTGCGAATAACCACTTTCGCTGGACCGGCAAAACCGTTTCATGCTCACCTGGATGCTCTTCAACAAAGCGGGTGAATTCCTCCTCGTAAGCGAACAGAGAAGGTCCTTCAGTATTGAAGAGGATGGCTTGAGGCACTGCATTTGCGAATGCGAACACCGGCGTACCCACTGGTTCTTTGTTCAAAAGCAGATGCTTGGCCACTGCTGGACCGTTCAGACAAATCACATTGGTCGGAAGCGTAAATCCTCGAATGGCGTACATGTGATTCATTGTTGAAACATCGGTAAGAAACGTAGTTGTAGGATGTTTGTCGGCGTAAACGAGAAGTGCCCGTGACGACTCGAACGCCTCGCCCCAGCGGCCACCAGATCCTGCAGCCAGGAAATAGATGCCGACCATTCCAATCAGTAGACAGCGTGCAGCAAGGGGTCGGAGGACAAGAAATACGACGGCGGGCATCAGCGTATTCAGTCCCAACAAGATTGGTGAAAAGTAGTGGAATTGCCTGAAAAACGGCTGATAGGTCCATGGCACCAAAGTTCCCCAGCCGATCCACACCCAGGTACCAGCCACCGTCAAAAAAAGAAGTTTCTGATCACGGCTGAGCTTGCGCCAGGCCATTGCTCCACCAACAAGTAAAAGCAACAAGGAACCAGCAAAATGTTTACTGGCGAAGAGGATTTCAATCGGCCACGTATAGAACCGCAAGCCAGAAATGCCGGTATCGGCGTCATAACCAGCAACGGATTTGGCCGCCCCGGAACTGGACATTTGATATCGTGCAAAAGGGTGGCCTAAAAGTTTCTGATAGGCCCCCGCTTCAGCAGCAAAGTTGATAGCAACCAGCACGCCTAGCAGCAACATTGGCTTTAGGAATCGTTTCCAATCCGATAGAAGACACAGGCCACAAAAGATGGCAATATAAAACACCATAGATTCATGGGCGGCAAAGGCGAAGGCAAAAATCGCCGAACCTATGTACATCAATCTACCGTTTCCGCGAAGCCAAAAAGCAGTGCCCACTCCGCACAACGCGCCAGCGAAGTAGGTAGCGCTGGGCCAACTTCTAAAGGCCAGATCGAGCGGTAGAACTGCCGCCAGGACCATGGTCAGATTCGTTTCCCAAGTAAGCTTGCGAGGCCAACCGATCATCCAACCGGTACAGGCCACCAATGCCAGTGATGCAGCTAAAGTAGGCATGGCAGCGGCTAGTTCAGTAGTACCGAAAATCGAAAAACATGCCAGTTGGGCTAAGATAAACGGAATCCGAAATTCCCACCAGACCATCGGTGGGCGATGCAAAAAATGGGCGTAGCGGGCGTAAAAGATATCGTCCACGCCAACATAGCCAATCCAAAAAAGCCACGTCGACATGGCCCAAATGGCCAGTATGCATAGCAACGCTACCCATAGGTTTTTCACACCGGTTTCGTATTGCGGAGGGGTTTCTGATTGCATCCTGTTCTTCGGGAATTTATGAGTTAAAGGGAGATCAGCCTTGTCCACTTATCCCAGCCTGACCAAGAGCTTGATTGTGCCATAACCACCACCAAGTCAACAACTTTTTCCTATCATCGGCGTGCCATTACTGCCGCACGGTTGAAACGGATTCATACATCACTTCCGCCAATCGTTGGCCGTACCTTATCCGATCTTCCACGGTGAGCAGGCGCTGACTCCCCGGCTGTGCGCTGACTCGTTGTTCAGTGAGGAATGCGGGCAACTGGCGAACCTGCCACAACCCTTGCACCACTGTCATTCGACCAGGCTTGCCCTCCGTGGTTGTTCGACCTGCATAACTAATGTCACGCGATGGGGTGAAGGTAGTTTTCGATTTCAGCAGTTCAAACAACTGTCGACCTAAAGTCAAAAAGCGCCCATCCTCATTTGGAGGGCCCTCCAAATACTCCGCTGTTTCTGTGTTGTGCATACTCAAAAATAAATGCAGAGCATGACCGGCATCCACCCACTTTAAGATTGCCGATTTCTGGGCTGTTACTTCAGGCATAGCCCGTGGGTTGGAAACATCCCAGTTGCGATTCAAGTCAAACCCATTCGCGTTGTAGCGCACCCCACCCGCAGCCATTCCGTCAGGGTCTGCCGCTGGCAAGATTTTCCAGATAGCCTGATTGCGAAGCCGCTTGGCATTTGTGGAATCGGATAAAAGGAATTGAACGGCTCCTTCGGCCACCCAGGATGTAAACGTCTCCCAACTGTGTTGCCGGGCCATTAGCCAAATTACCTTCTTGTCTGCTTCTGGAATCTCGGGGTTGGTAATTGTCCAAATATACAGTGGGCGATTGTGGACACTACGACCTATTTCCTCGACCTTAAAAGCAGGGTTGCGCCGTGCATTCCGCATCAGCCGAGACAAATGCTGATTGGTATACGGAGGAGTGTGCGCAATCCAAAATTTATCCGATGTGGGCTTGACGAAAATACGAAGGTGCGGTTCGGCGGCATCGTATTCTACGCGGTCGGCAAAGGTCCACTTCACGTTGTCATTACTAAAGACGGGAACGGTATCTTTCGTAACTGCACCACGATTGGGTTGGTAATTATATTCGCCGGGAAGGCTCACCAGATCCAGTATCAGTTCACGATTCTT
>JAYWBH010000449.1:0-14078 GCA_043781815.1 Bryobacterales bacterium
GCCAAACATCACCCAGACTGCGGGCGGACTTCCCAACAATAATTATGAGTACTCAGCCAAGACGCCAATCGACAAAGATCAATTCACCGCGCGCATTGATTTCAATGAGAGCCCCAATTCACAATGGTTTGGCCGCTATAGCTGGACCGATGAATCCACGGTCACACCTGGCCTGACTGTGGACGGAAGCGTGCTGTATACAAGAGCCAGCCAGTGGGTGTTGTCCAATACACGCATCCTTTCGCCCACGAAAGTCAATGAAGCGCGCTTTGGTTACAACTCCCTGTTCAATGTAATCGGCCAGCAGCTCGCTGGTGTGGAAGACGTCAACGCGGCGCTGGGACTGCAGTTAAAAATCACCGACCCTAACTCCTGGGGAATCCCCAATATTGGTCTGACTAACAACCTGACCAGCTTCGGCAATGCCACCAGCAGCCCGTTTTCCATCAACAACAAGACCTTTCAGTTCGTCGATAATTTTTCATGGATCATTGGGAAACACTCGCTGCGAATGGGGGGCGAGTACCGCTACAACAAATTTCCTCAGATCGGCAATGAGTTTCCACGGGGGCAGTTCCAGTTCAACGGTAGTTATACTGCCAACGCAAATACTCTGAGTGGCGGCTATTCGGGTGCCGACTTTCTGCTAGGAAATTTCTTTCGTGCCGACATCGCCGTGGCTCTTGCCCAAGGCGATTTCCGCAACAACGAATGGGCGGGCTATTTGGACGATACATGGAAAGTGCTTCCCCACGTTACTGTCACCGCAGGCTTGCGTTGGGAAGTGGCGCAGCCGCTGCAGGATGTGTCTGGCCATTCCGTGAATTTTCAATTGCGCCAACCGCTGCCGAATATTGCCAATGAACCTGATCAATCGAAGCATCCCGTTTACGTTCGCACCGGCACGGGAAGTTTCTACGATGGTCTGGATTTCCGCTACACCGGGGCAGCCGCCAATGGCGCACTCGCCTCACAAGTGCAGGTGGCCAGAGATGGACGCTTGGGCGATAGGCTGATCAAAACCGATTTCAATAACTTTGCACCACGTCTGGGCATTGCTTATAGCCCGTCTGATAAGTGGTCCATCCGCACTGGCTTTGGAATTTTCTTTTCACAGGAAAGTAAGAACTCCATTTTCGATCTTAATCGCGGATTGGGCGGTCGTACAGGAGTCACGCCGGACCAGCGGGCGAAGCCCATCTATGGCTACACCAACTTCTTGAATTTGGCGGCATTGCCAGCGGGTGTCACAACCAGCCTTACCTGGGGTGCCGATTACAACATGGCCACTACCTACACAATGAATTACCTGTTCAATGTTCAGCGCTCGCTGGGCAACGGGTCCACTCTTGAATTTGGCTATAACGGTTCTCAGAGTAGAAAGCTGGCCAGACTATCGAATGAGAATGCCCCACTTCCTGGAGTGACCGCTTTCGCCCTGCGGGCACCCTATCCGGAATGGCTGGGTATTCAATACGTGCAGAGCGATGGCGTGGGAAGTTATAACAGTTTCACCACCAAACTAAGCCAACGCGTAGGGAAAAACCTCACCACACTGTTCAGCTACACATGGTCAAAAGCGCTGGATGACGCCAGTGCCATTCGCGGACCAGGAAATGAATTTGCCCCGCAGGATATGCGTTGCCGATCCTGTGACCATGGGTATTCCACCTTCAACATTCCCAACCGTTTTGTTGCTTCTATTCTCTACTCGCTTCCGTTCGGCAAGGGAAAAACTTATCTGGATCATGGCGGCATCTTAAACCAGATAGTTGGAGGTTGGCAGGTAAGCACTATCGCCACGGCTCAGAATGGGAATGCCTTGGACACCACGTCATGGGATTCTGCGGGCACTTCTTTTGTACCTGCCAGCACGCGGCTCAATTGCAGTGCCGGAGTGAATCCAATTTTGGCCAACCACACGGCAGATGCATACCTGAACTCAGCCGCCTTTTCCAACTCAATTGCTGGACAATACGGCAACTGTGCTCGCAACAATCTACGTGGACCCCGGCAAGTGAACTTTGATTTTTCTACCATCAAAGACTTCCGCATCACCGAAAAGCATGCCTTACAATTCCGCATGGAAATGTTTAATGCTCCGAACCATGTGCAGTTGGGAAGTCCCAACGCCAACTGGGGAAATCAGAATGCAGCACCTGCTGGCCCGGCATCCAGCTTTGGCCAGATTCGGGGCACGGTAACCACCATGCGGCAAATCCAGTTTGCGCTCAAGTACAATTTTTGATGCAACATCTTTCTATGGCGGTAATGTGATTTCATCAATACATTTCGTTCCTTTTATAATCTTGGCTGGCGCAGCAATGGCTGGTTCCCGCTCCGTTTGGAATGGTGTTTATTCCAAAGACCAAGCCAGCCGGGGTGAAAAAGCTTACAACTCCCAATGCGCACGCTGTCACGGGGATGCCTTGCTGGGAGGCGAAAATTCTCCGCCACTGGTTGATCGTGATTTTCTGGACAAGTGGAATGGTAAATCTGTCGGTGAACTGGTGGACCTCACCCGTAAAACCATGCCATCAGATGGCCCGGGCAAGTTGAGCCGCCGTCAAGGTACAGATATCATCACCTACCTTCTGAAATCCAATGGTTTTCCTGCTGGGGACGTCGAACTTGATTCTGATGCAGCCGTCTTGAGCCAAATCATAATCCAACCAAAACAATGACATTTCATCAACTCGGACTTCTTGCTTTATCCATTCCACTACTCACCAATGTGCATGCACAGAAAGGTGCAGCGAATGGCGAATGGCGCTATTACGGCGGCGATGCGGGCAGTACCAAGTATTCGCCGCTTAGCCAGATCAATGCATCCAATGTGAAGCAGTTGGAAATTGCCTGGCGCTGGAAGGCTGAAAATTTTGGTCCTCGGCCTGATTACAACTGGGAAGTGACGCCGCTGATGGTGGGCGGCATTCTATACTTCACGGCTGGTTCCCGACGGGACGCGGTGGCTGTGGATGCAGCTACTGGCGAGACACTTTGGATGTATCGGCTGGATGAAGGCGAACGGGGAGACAGAGCGGTTCGCACACAAAATCGAGGACTGGCTTACTGGACCGATGGCAAGAATGATCAGCGCATTCTACTTATTTCACCTGGCTTTCAATTGATTGCTCTGAACGCGAAAACCGGTATTCCCATTGCTAATTTTGGGAAGAGCGGAATTGTTGAACTGACCGAAGGGTTGGATCGGGATGTGGTGAAGCCTGGCCAGATTGGGTCCAGTTCACCGGCCATTGTCATTCGCGATGTTGTAGTGGTGGGCGCAGCTCTCCAAGCAGGCAGTGCTCCAGTTTCCAAGGTGAACGTGCCCGGTTATATTCGCGGCTACGACGTGCGCAGCGGCAAACGTGTCTGGACGTTTCGGACTGTTCCCCGCCCCGGCGAATTGGGCAACGAAACTTGGGAAAAAGAATCCTGGGAATACACTGGCAATACTGGTGCATGGGCTCCCCTGAGCGGTGATGAAGAGCTGGGCTATGTCTACATCCCCGTGGAAATGCCCACTGGCGATTTTTATGGTGGAACCCGTTTAGGTGACAATCTTTTTGCCGATAGCCTGGTTTGCCTGGATGCGCGGACGGGCAAACGCATTTGGCACTTCCAAACAATTCATCACGATCTTTGGGATTGGGACATTTCTTCGCCGCCGATTCTTGCCGATATTACTGTCGACGGGAAAAAGATCAAGGCGGTGGCGCAAGTCACCAAACAAGCATTCACCTTTGTGTTTGATCGGGTAACTGGCGGACCTGTGTGGCCCATTGAAGAACGGGCAGTGCCGCAATCCAGTGTCCCCGGTGAAAGGACTTCAGCGACCCAGCCGTTTCCTACCAAGCCCGCACCGTTTGACAGGCAAGGAATTACCACCGATGACCTGATTGATTTCACTCCGCAACTGAAAGCGGAATCCATGATCATTGCCGAAAAGTATCAACTGGGACCGCTCTTTCTTCCTCCACTGGTACGCGATACGAATGGCAAACTGGGTGCGTTAATTCTGCCGCATCACACGGGGGGCGCGAATTGGCCAGGTGGCGCATTCGACCCTGAAACCGGCATTCTTTATGTTTCCTCGGTCACCAATCCCGATAGTCTGTCGCTCATCGTGGCTGATCCAAAACGTTCCGACATGGGTTATGTTGCCATGAGCGGACGCCCAGGAGGCAGGCCCCCGGATGCTGCTGGCGGCATGCCCCGGTTCAGCAGTGGCGAAGGTGCCGTCCGCCCGAACATTGGGCCGCAAGGTTTGCCGCTGGTGAAGCCACCTTGGGGACGCATCACGGCGATTGACCTGAACAGTGGCAACCACGTTTGGATGATCGCCAATGGCGACGCCCCGGAAGCTGTCAAGAATCACCCTGCCATGAAAGGAATTGATTTAAAGAATGCTGGCAAGCCGGAAAGGTCGCCGTTATTGGTGACCAAGGCATTGTTGTTTGGTGCCGATGGTTCCGGCCTGTACAACGCCGGGCCGGGCGCAGGCGGTAAGATTTTTCGCGCGATTGACAAAAAGACTGGCGCTATCCTTCATGAGCTGACTCTGCCCGCCAGCACCACCGGCGTCCCCATGACCTATATGATTGATGACAAGCAATACATAGTTGTTGCAACCGGTGCCAGGGGTACGCCAGCCGAATTGGTTGCCCTTGCCATACCGTAGTTAAGTTAAATTTGGAGAAGGAAGTAACCATGAAATTATCATCCACGTTGAAAAATTGCCTCATTGCATGTTCATTGCTAGTCCCCTGTGCATTTGCTGCCAATGGCGAATCCATCCCTTTGTGGCCGAACGGAGCGCCTGGTTCTGAGGCCATGGCAAGCAAGAAAGAAACCCTGATTGCGCCCAGTAAGCAAGGCGACTCCTTCAAAGTGGCCAGCATCCACAATCCATCCTTGATGGTCTATCTGCCATCAAAGGAAAAAGCCACCGGCGCGGCCATGATCATCGCCCCTGGAGGCGGTCATCGTTTTCTTTCGATTGATACCGAAGGAACCAACGTTGCCGAATTTCTAAATAGCATTGGCATCGCCGCATTTGTATTGAAATATAGGTTGGCAAGAGAAGCGGAATCTACGTATAAGATTGCTGAGCATCCTTTCGCCGATGCGCAACGGGCCATCCGGCTGGTTCGGTCGCGCGCTGCAGATTTCAATGTGAATGGGAATAAAATCGGTGTGATGGGTTTCTCCGCAGGCGGCGAAATTGCGGTGCTGGCATCCACACGTTTCGATGCAGGTAAGCCCGACGCATCGGATCCGATTGAAAAATCCAGTTCGCGGCCTGACTATCAGATTCTTATCTATCCCGGTATCCGTGCTGAAACGGTTGTTGTAGTCAAAGATACTCCGCCCACTTTTTTGCTTTGCGCAGATAATGATCGCGGCCCATCCACAGCCATCCCGGCTCTTTATTTGGAACTTAAAAAAGCCGGAGTGCCTGCAGAATTGCACATTTATAATAGCGGTGGCCATGGCTTTGGTTACCGTCCGGGTGTGGCAGGTAAATTTATTCACACAACCTGGACGCTTCGATTGCAGGATTGGATGATTGACGTAGGCATGTCAAAACCAAATTAGAGTAAACGAACCGACCCGTTTTTGCGTCTCAATTTATTGGTCATACTTTACTGGAGGTGTATGCGCAACCTGGCCATGATGTTGGCTCTACCGCTGCTGGCGGCACCTTTGCCAGTATTTGAATTGACTGACCTATCGGCACTTTTCAACAAGCGAGACCCCCGCCTGCGTCAAAACGCCACCATACAATTGACCGGGGAACTGGCGGACTTTATTCAGGGTGACGGTTCCACGGTGCTCACGCTGTTCGATAAGGAAACAGCGACCGCCGCTGGTTGTGAGATCGTGGGAAAATCACGTCGCGATTTTCCAACGTTGCTTGCCAATCACCGCTATTCAGTGCAAGGAACGCTATCCAACTGGCAGCCTTCCCAAAAAGGTGGAGTACTTCTTCTGCGCGCATGCCAAGTGCTTCCCGAACCAATTGAGTTACGCAAGGACACTGTGTATTTGGGTGTGCTGCGGACTGGCGATCACGAAACTGGCTTTCAACTGAAGTTGTTGGATGGCGGTGAAGGCCCTGTGCGAGCTACATTTACTCCCATTGATTCTGGACGATTCCTGGAAGATTGGGAGCATCGTAACTCGCTGCCGTTGAACCTGCTGCTTTCACCGAAACCGACACAATGGACTGGCTCCTTTAGCCGCGCAACGCAATCGTTCCACTTTTCCCGTCAAGAGCAAACGCTGGACATGCTGCTAACCTCGCCTGCCAGCTTCGCCGGAAAACTGACTGCACGAAAGAATCTGGAAACCGACGCTCGCATGATCGTGGCAAACTCCTCAGGCACGCTGATTGACTATCCTAACTCGCAAAGTTTAACTGCCCGTGCGCCGACTGTGAGTGCTCCAATGCAGAGTCGAAAAGATGTGACCTCGCCGAAACTTGCGCTGGAATTAAGCGAGGTGAAAGCATTCGCCATGCAATATTTGACGTCGCCGCGCAATGTCACCAGTTACAGATTGATCGATGCCTATTCCACCAGATATGACGATTCAGAATGGAAACTTATTTATGCGGCGACGGTGGAGGCTCCCAATAAAGCTCCGCTAAACGTGGGTCGTGTAACGCTCATTGTCGGTGGGACAACAGGCAAGTTACATGCAACTACTTACTCGCATGATGCAACCAAATTAACAGATCAGCAACTATGGGAATATTTGCGAAAAACAGATAGTAAAGTGAAGCCTACTGTTCCGCTACCGTAATCTGTCCGACGCTAAGGACGCGACCTTCACCAGCCCTGCCGAACTTTCCACCTCAAACGCAATCTCGCCAGGAGGCCCCTGCATGCCTCGCACAGAGACACGCCAGTAACCGGGCTCCGGTCGCACCACGTGGATTTTCTCATTCCCGGCACCATCGTTTGAGTAGCCATCAGTGATGTAGAACGGACCATAATGCTTACCAGTCGGGCTGATCAAGTGCAAATCCAGATTGCGACCTTCCGCCTTCCAGGTTAGAGCTACATCCAGCACGCCGGTCTTCGGCTGCACCTGCACCACTTGACTCCACCATTGTTCCACCTGCACCGTTCCAGACAGTTTATTGGACTTACCCGACGCGGCCATGGCCGCAGCGCCGCGCCCAACGCCAGCGCCACAATTGCACTTCAGGGAACTATTTTTCGACACTACAGAACGGTTGATACTTCGACCAGGATCGGGAAGATCGTCGAAGAGAAAGGGAATACTGGGAGCAGTGATGCTGAACTCGCGCGTCACCTGCACATGGATATGATGCCCACCACCAGCGCCGAACGTATAACCGGAATTACCCACAACCGCCAACGCTTGACCTTGCTCCACGCGTTGACCGTTGGTCACTTGAAATGTGCCAGTGCTGAGGTGCCCATAATGACTGTACTCGCCATTATCGTGGGTGATGGTAATGTAATTTCCGAAGGATCGAATGTGTTGCGTCTGCCCCCAACCTCCGTCAAAAGTATGCACAATTCCGCCACGCATGGCGACCACACATTTCGCATTCATCGGTGCGATATCCCAGGCTTGCGATGTTCTTCCAAAGTGCGAAAATCCACCGTATGGTCCTTGGGCAATCACCCACGGTTCGCCAGCGGCAAGGGGGAGTTTATAGCCTGTATCGGAAGCTACGAGCAAGCGCGTCGGCTGCGTCATCCTGCCATCGGAATTGCGCACGATCACCATGTAATCACCGGTCGCGATGGAGCCGGCATGAATCGCTGCAATTTGATTGGGCTTATAAGCAGCAGGCTCCAAGCGGTAAAGATATTTCCAACCTCCCGATGCGGTGTACTGCGCAATGTGAATCACTGAGGTGGGCTCAAATCCGGAGCCATTTAGGATCAGCTCTGTGCCGTTTGTACGTGGAGTACGTTCCACTGTCACCACATGAAACTTACCAGCATTAGGATCAATGGTGATTTGAAATTGTTTTTCCTGAAGCAGCTTACCGCCTGCCGTGGCGCGCACTTTCCAGTTGCCAGGTCGTGATGCGGCATCGAATCCAGCAATCGGAAGTTGCGTTAAAAAGCACAGTTGTGCGGCCATTGGCAAACCGCTGTAAGGTGTGGATTGCGCCACGACTCCCTGCGGGTCAACCCATTCGATCAGTAGTGAATCACCCTTTTGCACGGATTGCGCAGTGAAGCCGAAAAACACTTGCCTGGAAGAAGGCGCATACACATCCAGAGGCTTGCCCAATGCGCACGCCTGTTCATCAGCCGTCAGGCTCAATGTGGATCGTGGAATTGTGATGGCGCTACCGCTGGCAGCAAATACGGAAACCAGAAGCAGCAGACAAAGGAATCTCATTTCCGCTATTCATTCCATCGGTCATGCCGCAGCGGGGCAGCATACCTTATTCGGGTCGAAACAAGATCACAGGCGTTTCATGTTCATAACCAAGGATTGTGATGGATGCCGTAGCTAGGGCGAACATCCTACCATCCTCTGGCGGCAAACCTAGCCAGGTGGCAATGAGTACTCGCAACAGGTGGCCGTGAGAAAACAGAGCAACGTCTCCACCGGCGGTTCTAACCCGCGCCAATACCGCCCCAGCCCGTGCCGCCACTTCGTCTATAGTTTCCCCACCGGGAACTGGATTTGACCAAACCGACCAGCCTGGAACCTGTTGCTGAATCTGATTTGAGGTAAGCCCTTCCAGTTGGCCGTAGTTCCACTCCATCAGGTTAGGCTCAGGCTGAGCCACTTCGCCGAGCCCCGCTAATCGGCAGGTTTGAGCAGCACGTTGCAAGGGACTTGTGAAGACTTGCGAAAACAGCTTTCCGTTCAGCCGCCTGGCAATACCGGAAGCTTGGGCCAATCCAACTTCAGTAAGGGGAATATCGGTTCGTCCAGTATGCTGACCAGTACGGCTCCATTCCGTTTCCCCATGACGAATCAGATAGATTTCTGGATGCGTGCTCATTGTCTTTCGAGTTTAAACGGAAAGTTGTGAAAGCAGAAGTGCTCATGTGGGACTGGATGTATACTTGAGCCATGGCAACGAAATCCAACCTATGAAACCTGAGTATGACTTCAGCAAGGGCGAACGCGGTAAGTTTTTCCGGCCCACCTCCGAGCTTTGCTTACCCATCTATTTAACCGCCGACGTTCAGAACTATTTAGCAGAGCGTGCGGCCCAGAAGGGTATTCCCCTGGACGAAATGGTGAACACGCTCCTGAAGCAGGATATTCAACTGATTGAGTCGGTGAAGTAGGCTGGGGGTTTATCGCCGCGCTCCTGATCTTCTTTCAAGGGGCAGCACTCGCGCAGAGCTTGTCCAGATCACTGGATGTATACTTGAGCCATGGCAACCAGTACGCTTGTACCGCTGGAAGAATACCTAGCAACTTGCTACGAGCCGGACAAGGAATACGTGGACGGCGAGTTGGTGGAGCGATGCGTGGGCGAATACGAACATAGTAGGCTTCAGGCACTGATCACCATTTATTTTGGCGGTAAAGAAGCGGATTGCAAAATCAGAGTATTTACCGAACAACGCGTCCGAGTGGTAAGCACTGATAGTGAAAAGCGCTATCGAATTCCCGATGTTTGTGTTGTCCAGACTCCTTACGATAAAGAGCGAGTTCTTTCTCGCCCTCCTTATCTGGTGATTGAAATTCTATCCCCTGATGATCGTGCCAGTGACACTCTGCGTAAAACGGCTGATTATTCGCGTTTTGGAATCCCTCATATCTGGATTGTGGACCCAGCCAAGCGGGAACTGTTTGAAGCCGATTCCCATGGCATTCGTGAGATAGCAGACCTTGTGGGACATTTGTCGGAGATCGGTCTCAGCGTCGATTTCAATCGCTTTTTTGCCCAACTAGACCAAGAGTAGCTGCGCGCCACAAAAAGCCACGCCAGAAATTTGACAAATTATTTTGTCAGCAGTTACTATCCCTTGTGACCTCAGCCGTTCAGATCCTCCGTAACCCCGAAGAAGCCGCCATCATCCTGGACCCCGTGCGATTGATGCTGCTCGAAAATTTGGATCAGCCGCAGTCGGCATCGTCCCTTTCCCGCGTGCTGAACATTCCACGTCAAAAGATCAATTACCATCTTCGGGAGATGGAAAAAGCTGGATTAGTGAGGGAGACAGAAACTCGTAAGCGAGGGAATTGCCTGGAGCGGTTGGTGGTCGCGACAGCTAAGCATTACTTGGTGAGCCCGGAAGCATTGGGCAAACTGGGTGCCGGAATTCCAGATGCCGACGCCGCGCAAGACCGTGCCTCACCCGCCTATCTGCTATCCACCTTCTCACGCGGAATTCGCGACCTGGTAGAGCTTCGCCAACGCGCCGACGATGCAGGCATGCGCCTTTCTACCATGACGCTGGAAACTGAAGTACGCTTTCGAAGTCCCACAGAACGTGGCGCTTTTTCGCAAGAACTAGCTTATCTTTTGGCCCAATTGATTGCCCAATATAACGACACCACGGCCACGGATGGTCGAACCTTTCGATTCGTGTTGGGCAGTTATCCTTTTATCGCGCCGGTGGCTGATGAGAACTCAGATAAAGCACCGGCAAAACGCGCGGTTCGAATGGAATAAAACGTTGCACTAGACTCGTTGTATTATTGAAGGTACTTTTTCCTGGACAATTCATGACACCCCCAAACACCCCACACCCACCTGATGCAGTGATGATGCAAATGATTCTTGGCCAAGGCGTAACCTTCGCCCTGGGCGCATTAGCCCGCCTTGAAGTGGCCGACCATATGAGCTTGGAACTCCAGCCGGTCGAACTATTAGCAACCAAGAGTAAGGTACTTCCAGACACGTTATACCGCGTATTACGGATGCTGGCCAGCATCGGCGTATTTACGCAAGATGGAAGAAATTTCGGGTTGACTCCTATCGGCGAATTATTGCGTAAGGATGCACCACGGTCCCTGCGGAATATGGCTATCATGATGACCGATCCCTGGAACGTGCATGCCTATATGAACCTGAATGGGTCCATCCGCGACGGTCGTGATGGGGTGACCCACGCCTTCGGCAAGAATGCATGGGAACTATTCAAAGAGGATGCCGCGCAGCTACACCAGTTCCAGTTGGCCATGACCGATTTCACGGTAATCTTGCTTGATCCATTGATAGAAGCCTATGATTTTTCATCCATTCATCGTTTGGCGGACGTCGGCGGTGGGCATGGAACGCTGATCGCTGGATTGTTGAAACGTCAGCCCAAGTTGCAAGGCGTCTTGTTCGACCTTCCTGAAGTGGTGGAGAGCGCCAAATCAGCCGGCTTGTTTGCTGGTGTAGAAGATCGCATCCAATATCAAGCCGGGAGCTTTCTGGAATCTGCCCCAGCCGGCTGCGACGCCTGGATCATGAAGCATATTATTCACGATTGGGACGATGAAACTTGCCGCACAATTCTGACCAATATCCGCAAGCAAATGCCCGCCAATGGCAAAGTGCTGCTGTTCGAAATGGTAGTGCCCGATACCAACGAACCGAGCCCCGCCAAAATGATGGATATTCAAATGTTGTCAGGCACTGACGGCGGTCGGGAACGAACAGCGTCCGAGTTCGGCACGTTATTGGAATCAGCAGGGTTGAAGCTGGAACGGATTATCCCTACCAAGTCCCCGATGTCGGTGATTGAAGGGCGGCTGGGCTAGCGGCCGATATCGGATAGACTGTAGTTGAACTCACTATGATTTTCCACGAACGTATTACGACAGATCCGGCAATCTGCCACGGTCGCCCAACGATTCGTGGGCTGCGCTACCCCGTCGAAACAATGTTAGAACTATTGAGTTCCGGTATGACGATTGAGCAAATCCTCAACGATTACGAAGATTTGGAACGCGATGACCTCCTGGCAGTATTGGCCTATGCCCACCACAACCATTAGTGTGACCCACGCAACGAAAGAGATTTTGCGATCCTTGGCGCAGCATGAACACACCTCTATTCAGGCAGTCGTTCTTAAGGCAGCCTTAGAAGACCGACGTCGACAGATTCTGGAGCAAGGGAACGAAGCATACGCAGTTCTACGGGCGGACCCTATTGCTTGGGCTGCGGAACTCAAAGAGCGTCGCGCATGGGAAGCTACCCTTGGCGATGGCTTAAACGGCGAATGAGTGAAAATTTGCGGGGTTAACGCGGTTACGAACGGAACGATCTTCGTCCAATAGCTCTTATAGATGATTGACTAGTGTTCGCAAAAATGTCAACATGAAGGAGTAATTGGTGATCGAACTTATCTACTATCAGGAAGAGGAGGGCGTTGTTCCGCTCATTGAATGGTTCAATGAGCTCCCTCTAAAAGTGATTCAGAAGTGCCTGGCCAAATTGGGCCGTTTAGAACAATTAGGGTACCAGTTGCGGCGCCCCGAATCGGATTACCTTCGGGATGATATCTATGAGCTTCGCGCAAGTTACCAGGGGGTGCATTACCGAATACTCTACTTTTTTCATGGACAGTTAGCAGTTGTTGTTTCCCATGGTCTCACGAAAGAGAAAGTCGTCCCACCGGGAGACATTGACCGGGCTGTGAAACGAAAAACTACATTTGAAGCAAGACCGGACCACCACACTTTTAAGCCTAAGGAGTGAAACTAATGGCAGAAACCAAAAGTAAACCGAAATTTGCATCAGCCGCGCTGCAATACACTTACGACCGTTATATCGGCCAGAACCCCAAGCTCGTCCAGGAATTTGAGGAAGAGGTTATCAATGCCGATATAGCTCGCAAGATTTATGACCTTCGCACCAAGGCCGGGCTGAGCCAACGGCAGCTTGCAAAAAAGATTGGCACCAACGCATCCGTCATTTGCCGACTCGAAGATGCCGATTATGAAGGGCACTCCCTCTCTATGCTGAAACGAATTGCCGAGGTATTTGATAAGCGTGTTGAGATTCGTTTTCTGCCCGCAAAGCGGCTCAAGACCGCGTAGCCTCCAGCAAGGTCGGGGTCTAAATCAAGATCCACACACCCCTCCCGCCAATGCTAGAATAAAAGCCTCCCATGAAATTTGGCGTAGTTGTCTTCCCTGGCAGCAATTGTGATCACGATGCCCTTTGGGCCGTATCGCAAAACCTAGGCGCAGAGGCGGAGTTTATCTGGCATGATTCTCACAAACTGCCAGCCGTAGACGCCGTCATTCTTCCCGGTGGATTTTCCTATGGCGATTACCTGCGCTGCGGCGCAATCGCTAAGTTTTCTCCTGTCATGACGGCGGTCAAGAAATTTGCCGCCGATGGTGGCCTGGTAGCTGGCATCTGTAATGGATTTCAGATCCTCACAGAAGCCGGTATGCTTCCTGGCGCATTGATTCGCAATAAAGGGCAGAAGTTTGTCTGCCGACCAGTGGAACTGGAAATCGCCACCACCAACAGTCCGTTCACTAACGCTGGACGTAAAGGGGATCACGTAACGTTTCCTGTGGCCCATGGCGAAGGCTGTTACATTGCCGATGAACAGACGCTGAACCAGTTGGAGGCAGAGGATCGTGTTCTGTTCCGCTACATTGATAATCCCAATGGCTCTATGCGCGATATTGCTGGCATCTGCAATGAGGGCCGTAACGTGCTGGGCATGATGCCTCACCCTGAACGAGTCACCGAACCGCTGATGGGTTCCAGCGAAGGACTTGTTGTGTTCCGTTCCATGATTTCCGCATACGCTACAAAATAGCATGACCATCACTCCAGAACTGCTCGCTACGCACAAACTGAACGTCGCTGAATATGAAAAGATTGTCTCGCTGTTGGGTCGCGAGCCTTCTATCACTGAGCTAGGAATTTTCAGCGTCATGTGGAGCGAACATTGCTCCTACAAAAGTTCGCGAGTCCACTTAAAAAAGCTGCCTACCAAGTCCAAGTACGTCTTATTGGGACCTGGTGAAAATGCTGGCATCATCGACATTGGCGGCGGATATGGTGTGGCGTTCAAAATCGAATCGCACAACCATCCCAGTTTCATTGAACCGTTTCAAGGCGCGGCCACAGGCGTCGGCGGCATTCTGCGCGATAT
>JAYWBH010000450.1:0-4805 GCA_043781815.1 Bryobacterales bacterium
GAACCGCGATTCGTTGATCGCAATCGCCAGAATTTTGATACGATCCAAGATTAGCCCCATGTTCAACCGTTTTCCATTTCTAGCCTTCCTCGCCACATCTACGTTCGCAGCTACTGTTGACTTCGCTGGACAATACAACCAGCCACAGCAGATAGCAGCAGGCCAAGTTGTAGAAATATCCGTCGGCTTACCAGAGCCTTCCAAGCTGCCAGTGAACGGTCGCATCGCCGTGGAATGGGAAGGGTATCGTAAAGTGCTTCACGCCTTAGACCCCGATTTCTACATGCTATGGCGCGCACCTAAGTCTGGAAACTACACGTTGAAGGTGACCAAGGTAGAAGATGAAGAACCAATCTTCAATTTGCCTCGTTGGCGCGAAACCGGAATTATCCCCAAGATTACGGCCTTTCCACGCTTGACCAGTTGGCCTGTTGGTGCCAAAACAAAGCTGCGTGCGGTGATTCGACCCGTGAATTTTGGCGAATCGAAACGAGGCATGATTGTGGAAGTGGAACCCAACGATTCCATTGCTACTGCGCAGGCCATTGCAATCGGCGCCAGCGGTGGTGAAGAAACGCTGCACATCACCGGCTCGGCTGATGACATTGAATATTTCGACAACGGTAAGGTTGGCGAGGCGGGGCTGGATTGGTTTCGCATCGATTTCAAAGGTACTTCACCACGATTATTCACTGCCAACCTGACCGTGGCCGATCCGCTTGTTGTCCATCAGGTTCTGTTTTACACTGCCGATGGCAAAGAATTTCGTGAAGGAGCCAACGCCAATGAACGCGTTCATCAACAGCAAGAGAGCCATCGTACTGAAATCAGCCGCACATTGCAGCCGGGCGGTGTCTATTACTTGAAGGTGGAAGCCAACTCGCCGGGTTATGAAGTGGAACTTCGTCTGCGTGATTTGGCACCCTACTCCGACCCGCGCAAAGCCGTTCGTCAAGCGATGTACGATCACATGGCGCAAGTAGATGCCTGGTTGCTGAATCGACCGCGAGGCGCTGCGGTGGAACGGCGCATTCGGGACGTCGGTAATTTGATGGGCACGCATTGCATGAGCTGTCATACACAGTCTGGAGTATGGGGTCCGGCAGTGGCCATCGCCAATGGTTACAAGGTTGAGAACGTGGCCAACCTGCGTCACTTGATCACGGTGATGTACGAATGCCTGCGTCCTACAAACACTTTGAAAGATGCGGCGAACAATACATCGCTGGCTCCTCTTGACTTGGGCGATGGCCCGGCAGGGACGCGTGCGGCAGGGTTCAACGTCAGCACCATTGAAAAACAGATCGCCCCAAAACGACTTCATTCTGCGCAACAAATTCGTGCTGCGAATCACGTGCTGCAATCTGCCGATCCCAGCGGCATAAACGCTGCCGGACCAGGTTCCAACGTTGGCCAATCCATTGTGTATCGCTTTGCTGGGACCATTCTGCGCACCGCGTTTGACAAAACACAGAACGACAAATACCTGATTGCGTTGGAAGAAAAGGCGCAAAGTATTTTGGGTGTAGTTCCGCGTTACAATGACGATCTTTCCAATCGCATTCTGTTCTTTCAGGAAGTTTTTCCCAAGAACTATGTGGCCTTGAAAGAAGATTCCGACGAAGCGAAAAACTTTGTTGCACGGGCTAGTGCTCAGGTTGCCGCCGATGAGCGGCGTATCCGACAGACGCAGCGACCAGATGGCATGTGGCAATTCGATGCAGGCAAGACTGAGAATATGGGTGCCACGTGGAACATCAAACAGGATGAAAAAGATATTGACCCGGCGCCGACTGCACTCGCGTTGACGGCGCTGCATTCGCTAGGCTACACCGATAAAGACGCAGTGGTGAAACGAGGTGTGGAAGCGCTGTTGCGCCGTCAGGATACCTACGGCCGTTGGAACAATCATGCTCTCACCGGCTTTGTCACAACTGCTTATACGTTGCATGCACTCAGTCGTCTGTATCCGGACAATGTTGCGAAACCGACCGCTGTTGATTTTGAACCTCGCGATAAGGAATCGTTGGTGGATACCGTGGCCAGGTTCCGCGAAATGGCTCAATTAGGATTTGCAGAAAATGACCGCAATTTCCTCCCCTACGTCATCCCCGGCACGCAGCATGAAAGTCCGCAGGTGCGCTATTGGGCCTTTATCGCACTGGGTGCCATCCACGACGAACGCTATATTGAGCAGCAACTGAAAGGTCTTGGCGACCCTGTGAAAATGGTGCGCGAAGCAGCGCGCTGGGGTATGCGTCAGACTTTGATTGACGATAAAGGTTGGGACTATCTTTACCCCGCTTATCAGAACGGAGACGATCTTACCCGTGAATCCATTGCTGCCGCATTGATCATGCGGACCGATGGGGTGATGACCCACACCAGTGCAAATTACGCAAAGTTGGGCGCAACCTTTGACCAAATGATGAATCGCGATGCGCATCCCGGCGTGCGTGCCTGGTCTAGCCGTGCTGCATGGAACTGGTGGATTTGGAATCAACCGATCCGCAACAGTTTGAATCAGGCATTTTTCAATCTACTCGAAACGGCAGAGCCCAACGCGCTTGCAGAAATATCAAAAAGGTATCAGACGGAAGCTCTGTTCATCGTCAACGGGCAACGTGCAAATCCGAGTAGTGAGCACCAATATCCAGAACTTAACCAACTGTTCGATAAGATTTCTAAACGCATTGATCAGCCGAATAATCAGCTTGTTGTGCAGCGGTTGGTGAACATAGCATCCACTTTTTACAACCAGGCTGGCGGCGATGGAGGTCCAGGGCAAATGGGCTACGTCACGCCGAAAAGTGGCGAGATGATTGGCAAAGCGGTGCTGTCTTATTGGCAAGGTGCGACATCGAAAGAGCAGGTCCGGTTGGCTGTGGAAGCAGCAGCACTAGCCCCATATGAAGCACTTCAGAATAAGCTGCTGAATTTTTCAACAACCGGTGATGAAGAATTACGAACCATTGCGGCCACGTCAATTTCTGATCCGCGGGTGATCACATTGCCTGGCACGCAAGAGTTTCTGGAACCATTGCTGGAACAATTTCAGCGCGGTTCCATTGATGCACAACGGCGTGCGGAATTGACCCGTCCATTAGAGCGGTTGTTCAGTCGTGCTCGTTGGAACTTGCCGAAGACCGATGAACAACAGCGTCTGTTTTATTCCCTTATGATTCCCAAGTTCACACCAGAACGCGGTGCGTTGGAAGAAAATACACGTGAGTTGAAACAGATGGATTCCGATTCCGCCGATTGGTTTCTTGCGCGTTCACTGGGCCGGGTGGTGCACGCCAATGCCGACCTTCAAACCGACAATTTGTTCGCATTCATGCCGGAAAAGTACAATACTCCGATGGATGAAATGGTTTGGTTACCCAGCATTTCCTGGATGTTAACGTATAAAAAACCTATGCCGGAAGTGGCCGGAAATGCGCCCTCTGCTGATCCATATAAAAACTTTCGTGACCGTGCAGCGCAGTTGCTGATTAAGGAACTCACCACACCAAATGTTGATTCGCGGCTGAAGTCGGAAGCCATGCGCCTGGCCACCGATGTTCAGGTTCGCGATTTACCGCAAGTGAAAGCTGTTCTGGAAAAGCAGCGTCCTGCATATTATGAAGCCCAGCCCGCTGAAGTAACCGCCATGTCACCCGAATGGAAGCGCAACTTTGAATACTTCCGCAAATGGGTTGTGCCCGAATTGATGAAGCCACAGCGTGAAGACGAACGCGCTTGCTTAAGCTGTCATGCGGTGGCGGGCCGAGTTCCTTCTATGGAATTGGTAGATCACAAAGACGGATTCATGAGTGATAAAACTGTCTACGCGAATTACAAACTTCTGCAGGAACGCGTGAATGAAACCAATGTGGAGCAAAGCAAGCTGCTGCGCAAACCGTTGAACGTCCAATCGGGTAAAGAAGATGGACATCAAGGTGGTCGGCGCTTTAATCCAGAGGATCGCGGCTATCAGATTCTGCGCCGCTGGGTGCTGGATACGGCACAATTAAAACAAGGCCAAAAATGAACAAACCATCGCTGGACGATAGGTATACAAAAGAGAGTGGAATTGTTTATCTAACCGGCATTCAAGCGTTAGTGCGATTGCCTTTAGAACAGATGCGTCGCGACCATGCAGCAGGGTTGAACACAGCGTCATTTATATCTGGATACGAAGGTTCGCCGCTGGGTGGCTATGATCTGACGTTGAATCGTGCTTCCAAATTATTGCGGGAATCGAATGTGCATTTCGTGCCCGGAGTGAATGAAGAGTTAGCCGCAACAGCCGTGTGGGGCAGCCAGATGCTGCACTTATTCAAGAAACAAAAAGTGGACGGAGTGGTGGGTTATTGGTATGGCAAAGGGCCTGGTGTGGATCGCGCTGGGGATGCGCTGCGTCACGCGAATCTTTCGGGCACTGGACCCAACTCTGCCGCCATTGCCTTGGCTGGCGATGACCATGCCTGCAAGAGTTCCACCATTCCGCATCAAAGCGATTTCAGCCTGATGAACCTGGGCATCCCCACGTTTTACCCTGGAACTTCTCGTGAAATAATTGAGTTCGGTCTGCATGCCATTGCCCTTTCCCGTTGGTCTGGAAATTGGGCAGGCATGAAGCTGGTGACCAATGTTTGCGATGGCGGCAGCACTGTGGAACTTTCACCGCAGTTGCCGAAGATTCAGTTGCCCGAAGGCTTCACAAAACATATTGATGAGAAAATGATTGCGCCGTTCACCTTGAAGTTAGAGATGGAAGTGAACCGTCGTCGGCTGGAAGCGGCCCGCGCTTATGCACGTTT
>JAYWBH010000451.1:0-4793 GCA_043781815.1 Bryobacterales bacterium
CCAACTTGAATGATTACGGAGAGCGCTTCAATCACATACACGCCACCCACAAACACCAAAAGGATCTCCTGCTTGATCAGAACCGCTACTACTCCCAATGCACCGCCCAATGCTAACGACCCTACATCACCCATAAATACTTCAGCCGGATGTGCGTTGTACCAAAGAAATCCCAAGGAAGCGCCAGTCATGGCACCGCAAAATACGGTTAACTCACTGGCCCCTGGCAGGCGCGCTAAATCCAAGTAAGTAGCGAAAGTTCTTTGTCCGCTGACGTAACACAGCATGGTCATGGCACCGGCGGCGATGATCATCAACCCGATCGCTAACCCATCTAAACCATCCGTCACGTTCACAGCGTTCGATGCGCCCACTTGCACAAACAGCACGAAGGCAAAAAAAATGACGAACGCCAGCGGATAGGTCCAGGGGCTTTGCAGGAACGATTCAATTAACAAGTTCGGTTTGAATTGTTTGAAAAATGGGATGTTGATGGATGTGTCATACAACCCTCTGGCGCGTAGGATCAAGAGCATGCCGCCCACCATGGAACCCACTAGTAACTGCAGCATGATTTTGCGCTTGGCAGTTAGTCCAAGATTTTGGCTCTTTCGAATTTTTGTGTAATCGTCCAAAAATCCAATTGCTCCAAATGCGACTAAGCCAAATAGCGCCACCCAAACATACGCATTGGTCAAATTTGCCCATAAAAGCGTTGAAATTGTGATGGAAGAAATGATCAGCACTCCGCCCATGGTAGGCGTACCTGCTTTCTTCTGGTGCGATTTTGGACCTTCTTCACGAATGTGTTGGCCAATTTGAAACTCGCGCAACTTGCGAATCATCCAGGGTCCAAATATCACGGAAAGAAACAGCGCCGTCAAACTGGCAAACGCCGTGCGGAACGTCACGTAGCTGAATAGCCGCAACGGCGTGAAATAACGATATAACTGTTCGTAAAGTAACCAATAGAACATTACGACAAAAACCTTTCCATTGCTAATTCAACGCGAGTTCCCCGTGACCCTTTGAATAAGATCACGTCACCGGACTGAGCTAACTCTTTCAACCTATCTCCGGCTTGTTCAGGACTATCAAAGAAAAGTGCGACGTTCTTGCTCATGCCGCGATGAATGGATTCTTCCACCAGGAATCGAGCAGCACCACAAACGCCGATGAGCATATCAATACCTAGTTGGGCAGCATATGCGCCAACCTCACGATGCAAGTCCGCAGACCATTGACCCAGCTCTTTCATCTCACCCAATATGGCAATTTTCCGACTTTCCGGTCGGGCTGCCAGCACATCTAACATGGCCCGCATGGCTTCTGGATTGGCGTTGTAGGAATCGTTGATAATCTCAACTCCATTGTGTGAGACCCGATCGCCGCGCATCTTTCCAGGTGCCAGGCTGGCAATTACATCTTTCAACTTTTCACGCGATGTGCCCAATAACTCAGCCACGGCAATTCCCGCCAGGATATTCAAAACGGAATGGCGTCCGGTAACCTTTGTTTGGAACGAGACCTCGCCAACTCGAAACTGGACGCCATCCTCAGCCAGCACAACATCTTCGGCTCGAACGTCGGCAGCATTGGAAATGCCATAAGTAATAGTACGTCCAGTATGACTTTCGCCAAACTTACTTACCCAAGGGTCGTCGGCATTTAACACGGCAACTCCACTTACAGGTAGCGACTCAATCAATTCCCGCTTAGCTGCGGCGATTCCAGAGATTCCCACAAAGTTTTCCACATGTGCAAAACCCACGTTAGTAACTACTCCAATGTCCGGCTTGGCCATTGAACAAAGGTCGCGGATCTCCCCGGCATGGTTCATGGCCAGTTCAATTACATGGGCTCGGGCACCTTGCGGCTGTCGCAACAAAGTAAGTGGCACACCAATTTGATTATTGAAGTTGCCTTCGGTTCTGCCAGTAAGTCCATCAATCGATAGTAAGGACCAGAGAGTATCCTTAGTAGTCGTTTTTCCCGCGCTGCCAGTTACGCCGATCACGGGGCCTGTGAAACGGCTTCTGGTGGTCTTGGCCAAATCCGTTAAGGCACACAGCGTATCGGGCACGCGCAGGAAATGTAACCCCGATTGGTCGGGGGTGTTGCTGCGCACAACGGCTGCAACCGCACCTTTGGCAGCTATTTCAGCCAAAAAAGCGTGCCCATCGTGATGTTCGCCAGCCAGGGCGAAGTACAGGGCCCCGTCGGCGATTGTGCGCGAATCAATACTCCAATTAGAAATGGTGGGGTTGGCCTGGGGTGTCGGAACGCCCAGCGCTGCCGCAGCTTCTTGCAGGGTTAGGGTCATGCGGCACCCTTTTTCTCTTTAATGATTTTGTACCCATTGCGTTCCAAAGCCTTACTGGCAACCTCTTTGTCACTGAAGGGAATTGTTTCGTCCTTCAAAACCTGATACGTCTCGTGACCTTTTCCAGCCAGAATTACTATGTCCCCTGGTTGGGCTTCATTGAGGATTTTCACAATTGCCTTAGCCCTGTCTGGCTCCACAATGTGATTGGTATCAAACCGCCGCAACCCCACCAGCGCATCGTTCATGATGGCTAGTGGATCCTCCGATCGCGGGTTGTCTGAAGTCAACACAACAAAGTCACTGAATTCGCCCGCAGCCATTCCCATCAACGGACGCTTGGCCCGGTCTCGATCACCGCCACAGCCAAACAGAGTAAGTACGCGCCCAGGCTTATCGCCAGCCGCCAATAACTTACGAGCCACGCGGATGGTATTGCGCAGCGCATCGTCGGTGTGGGCGTAATCCACGACAACTAAAAACGGTTGGCCGGCCTCGACACGCTCAAAGCGACCGGGAACACCCGGTGTTTGCCGGATGCCCTCCAGAATTACTTCCCAGTCGATTCCAAGCGTGCGGGCCGCACCTATCGCGCCAAGCAGGTTATAGACATTGATCTCACCTACCAGCGACGATTTCACACGATGCCGTTGTTCCCCGAACAGGACATCGAATTGTAAGCCATGAAAACTGCTGTCAATATTTTCTGCTCGAAGATCGCCAGAGCGAATGCCGTAGCTGTAAACTTCTCCAGCCGAACTGGTTCGCAGCTTCTTGCCGTATTCGTCATCGGTGTTGATCACAGCAAATAACGGGGCAGGGGAGCCTTCAAACAACTTACTCTTGGCTGCGAAGTATTCTTCCATGCTTGCGTGGAAATCCAAATGATCGCGAGTTAAATTTGTGAAGACAGCCGTATGAAAATGGACTCCGTGAACGCGACCCAAGGCCAGCGCGTGGGAAGATACTTCCATAGTGACGTTTGTCCCACCCTTGGTTTTCAACTCAGACAGGATCTTGAACAGGTCCAATGATTCTGGAGTTGTATTCACTGCCTTACGCTGCTCGCCCGCCACCTGATATCCAACGGTTCCAATCAGTGCGGTGATCCGCCCGGCGAATCGCAGAATGCTATCCAGAATCCAAGTAATGGTGGTCTTTCCGTTAGTGCCAGTAACTCCGGTGATAGCGATTTGTTGATCGGGATGCCCGTAAAAGTCCGCTGAAGCCATGGCCAACGCATTGCGCCCGTGACTAACGCGAATCCACGGAATATCTATGGGCTCCAGGGGCTCAAGGTCACTTACAATGGCGATCGCACCCCGCTCCACTGCTGCTTTGGCGAACTTGCGGCCATCGGCAACAGCCCCGGAAAATGCCCAGAACACGTTCCCTGGTTCAATCAGTCGATGGTCGTATTGCAGCCCAGTTACTAGTAACTTACTGGCCGTTGCATCCAGCCCAGTTACAACGTCCGAATTGTGTAGAAGATTTGCCAGCGAAATCATCTGGCGAAGACCACACGGATGGATTCCCCTTGCGCCAGTACTTTGCCTGGGGCGGGAATTTGCTTACGGGCAATGCCGCTGCCTTCCATGCTTACGCGGATGCCCTTGGCCGTGGATTGTTCCAGTACTGCGCGCTTGGATAGTCCTTGGAAATTAGGTGCCACCGGTCCAACCAGCGGACGATTCTCACCAGGCGCGTCTTGCTTCGAATCTTCTTCATCGTCGTTCAGCAAATCATTGGATCCACTGAGTGCGGCGATAGAAAGATCATTTTGCGATGTGGCGATATCCTTCGGCTCCGGCTCATCAATCGGAACATCTTTGGGAACATTCAGGATTCGCAACACAGATGCCATGACTTCCTGAAAAGCCGGAGCAGCCACTGCGCCTGCCAACTTACTTGCACCATTTAAGGTGACGATCACGACCACTTCCGGGTTGGCTACAGGAGCAAAGCCCATGAACGACGCGTTGTAGCGATGGGTGTAGACTTTGTGTTCAAAATCGAAAATTTGGGCTGAACCAGTTTTGCCGCCAATGCTGTAACCGCGCACTTTGGCCAGCTTGCCAGTGCCTGACAAAACCACCTGCTCCATCATTTTGCGCAGAGTCATGGCCGTTTCCGGTGACAACACCTTACCGGCTTGTTCGGGGAGCATCACCTCTGGTGCTAAGCCTTCGCGTTGGGCCTTGATCACTAAGCGGGGCTTCACCCACTTTCCATGATTGGCCACAATGGCACAAGCTTGCGCTAATTGCACAGTGGTTGTTGTAATTTCATGCCCCATGGCAATGGACCCAATGGAGCTCTTTTGCCAACGGCGCAGTGGCCGCACTTTTCCCTCGTTCTCTTCGAAAAGAGGAAGACCGATTTTTGCGCCGAAACCGAACTTTCGAATGGTGTCGTACATGTTCTTATCGCCAACCCGCAACCCAATTTGAATGGCCCCAATGTTGGAAGA
>JAYWBH010000452.1:0-4789 GCA_043781815.1 Bryobacterales bacterium
GCACTGGATCTGTTGTGGAAGATTGGACCCGCTCCGTAAGCTGGTCCAGTTCCGCACCAGGTATTGCCACGGTGGATGCAAGTGGCCGTGTCTCTCCGATGAGTGATGGCGAAGCAATCATGAAGGCGACGAAAGACGGTTTAAGTGCCACGGTGAAAGTGACCGTTCGCAATTACAAAACACCATTTCAATGGAGCTTTCGCAACCATGTGATTCCGGTCATGACAAAGACTGGTTGCAACCAAGGCGCTTGCCATGGAGCACTGTCGGGTAAGAACGGATTTAAGCTTTCGTTACGCGGTTATGATCCCGAACTGGACTGGGATTCATTGACAAGGCAAAGCGTAGGTCGCAGAGTCAGCGTTGCAGATCCTGTACACTCTTTACTCTTATTGAAGCCGACGTTCGCCATTCCACATTTGGGCGGTTTACGGTTCAAAACAGATTCGCTCGAATACCGCGTTCTGGCGGAGTGGATTGCAGCGGGAGCTCCTGCCCCGAAGCAGAACGAAGCGGACGTTACCAGATTGGAAGTGTTTCCGCCAACAGCTATATTGGCACCTGGAGCTTCTCAACAACTCGTCGTTCGCGCGAAATATTCCGACGGTAGAACAGAAGATGTCACAAATTGGGTGAAGTACAATTCCAACAACGAAGGGGTAGCTACGGTTGACGATTCCGGTCTGGTAAAAATGAACGGACGCGGTGAAGCACCGATCACACTTTACTACCAGAGCAAGGTTTTGTATGCCACAGTGACGGTACCGTTTGAGAAAGAAGTAACTACCGCAGATTTCAAAAACTTTGAACGAAAGAACTTCATTGATGAATTCGCCGTTGCCAAATGGAAGAGCCTGAATCTGCTTCCATCGGCCAAGGCATCGGATGAAATCTTCCTTCGTCGTGCCTACTTGGATGCAGCCGGGATACTTCCCACCGCGGAAGAAGTCGAAAACTTTCTGGCGGATAAGTCCCCGGATAAACGCGAAAAAGCGATTGATCAACTGTTAGAGCGCGATGAATTTGTGGATTATTGGGCATACAAATGGTCTGATTTATTCCTTGTCTCCAGCCGCAAGTTGCCTACCAAAACTATGTGGTCATTCTATAACTGGATTCGCGATTCAGTGAAGGTCAACAAGCCTTGGGATCAAGTGGCTCGTGACATTTTCACATCCACTGGCAGCAATCGCGCGAATGGTGCGTTGAACTATTTCGTCATTCATAAAGACCCTATTGAGTTGAGCGAAAATGTAACGCAGGCCTTCCTGGGACAGAGATTGACTTGTGCCCGCTGCCACAATCATCCTTTGGAAAAATGGACGCAGAAGCAGTATTACCAGTTGGCTAACGTGTTTTCCCGCATTGGAGTGAAGAATGGAAATCAGGCTGGCGAACAGATTGTTTTTGTGAAAACGTCTGGCGACATCAATCACCCACGTCTTCTGCGCCCTTTAGAACCCGCCCCTCTTGACGGCGAATCGATGCCGTTGTCATCCACCGATGATCGGAGAATTGGTTTTGTCAATTGGTTGACCGATCCGAAAAATCCGTTCTTCGCGCGGTCCCTTGTGAATCGTGTTTGGGGGAACTTCATGGGGCGAGGGTTGGTGCATCCTGTGGATGATGTGCGGGCTACGAATCCGGCATCGAATGAGGAACTGTTAAGCGCGGTAACTGCTGATTTCATTAAGAATAAATTCGATGTGAAGAAGCTGGTTCGGACCATCATGAACTCTGGAATTTACCAGCTTTCAAGTGATGCGAATGCCACCAACCAGAACGATAACACTTATTATTCGAAGTACATCATCAAGCGGCTACCGGCTGAAGTGTTGTTGGATTCTATGAGTCAGGTGACCGGTGTTCCCACTGTATTCAGTGGTTTTGCCCCCGGCACTAGAGCCATACAACTTCCTGATGTGCGCGTGCAAAACCAGTTCCTGACCAGCTTCGGCAGGCCAGAACGTGTGATCTGTGATGCAGCAGAACGGTCCAGCGATCCGAGTATTGCTCAAGCGCTGCATGTCATCAATGGCGATACCTTGAATAAGAAATTAAGCGCCGCCGATGGGTATGTTGCGCTGCTATTGAAGCTTGGACTGAGTGATCGTAAGATTCTGGATCACATGTTTTTATCGGCTTATTCCCGCTATCCAAGGCCTGAAGAAGCTACTCAAATATTGGGGATGTTGGGCAAAGCCCGGGAAGGGAAGTTGACTCGTGACGTTCAAAACGAACATCGTCAACAGGCGCTGGAAGACATGATGTGGTCTTTACTTACAAGTAAAGAGTTCTTGTTCAACTACTGATGCGCAAGCTAATTGCAGTTTCGATGGCGCTATGTGCGGCTGTTTCTGCAGCCGACTTCAACCGTGATGTGCTTCCTATTTTTCGAGAAAACTGCAACGGTTGTCACGCCAAAGGTGTGTCTATGGGCACACTAGATTTAGATGGCATTGAGGGCGTGATGCGTGGCGGCAATCATGGCGCAATTGTTGTGCCCGGTAAGAGTAGCGAGAGTCGCTTGTACTTGATGACATCGGGAAAGTTGCAGCCGTTCATGCCGATGGGTGGCAAGGCGTTAGCCGCTGGCGATCTGGAAACGATTCGTAAATGGATTGACGATGGTGCGATTGCGCCCAAGCAGGGAGAGCTTTCGGCAATAAAGACCGGACCTGCAATTCCAAATATTGTGCCGCGTGTTGCCGTAAAATCCAACATATATTCCCTAGCTTGGCGTGGCGATGGTCAAGTGCTTGCGATTGGTGGGTATCGTGAAATCCGCTTGGTCGATGGGCAAGGCAAACTGCTAAACAAGTTGGCTGGCTTCGTGGAAGCGGTTCGTGCCGTGGCTTTTTCACCAGATGGAAAGTTGCTGGTTGGTGCCGGTGGACTTCCAGCTCGAAAGGGTGAATTGAAAATTTGGAACGTGGCTTCTGGTAAAGAGATCGCCCATAGTAACGGGCACACCGATGCTATCTACGCAGCTTGCTTTTCTCCCGATGGCAAGTGGATTGCAACCGCAAGTTACGACAAGCTGATTAAGATTTGGGATGTTGGCGAAGCGAAAGAAGTGAAGACGCTGAAGGAACATATTGATGCTGTTTACGCTCTGGCATTCACTCCCGATGGTTCGCGTTTGATCAGCGGTGCCGCTGACAGAACGGTAAAGGTTTGGAACCTCACCACTGGCGAAAGACTGTTTACGATGAGCGAAGCAACTGACGGCATCAACGCAATCGCTCTGAATCCAACAGGGAAATTGGTTGCTGCTGCAGGGCAGGATAAATCAATCCGAATATGGACACTGGCTGATCGTGGTGCAACGCTCTTGAACAGTCTCATCGCACATGAAGATTCCATTTTGCGCATTGCCTGGTCGCCTGATGGAAAGTATTTGGCATCTACCAGCGCTGACAAAGTCATCAAGGTTTTTCTAGCCGAAGATCTGAAGGAAGTGGCGGCCTATCCAGGCCAATCGGATTGGGTGAATGGTCTTGTATTTTCGCCAGATAGTTTGCGATTCGCAGCCGCCCGTTTTGATGGAAGTCTACAGTTTTACGCCGTACCGAGGTAGCACAATGAAGAAAAGCTTCTTAGCATTTGTAATCCTAACTTGCATTGCATTGGGTCAGACAGGCCAGCGCACAACGCCGCCTACCATCCGCGACATCTCACCCCGAGGCATGGCTCGCGGCACAACGGTTGAGCTTACGATTGAAGGTTTTAATCTTGCCAAGGCCAGTAAGATTTTCTTTAATCAACCAGGCGTCACAGGCCGCGTCGTCAGAGTGAAAGAACTGCCAGATTTACCAGACATCAGGCTGGGTTCCAATGGCACTGTAACCACTGTCGATCTTGGTCCATTGCCGCAGCGAAATCAGGTAACCGTGGAACTGGAAATTGCGGCGGAGGCTGAAATCGGTGAGGTCGCCTTCCGATTGCAAACTCCGCAAGGCACATCTCCTGAAGGTACTTTTTTAGTGGAACCGTACTTTGGCGAAAGCCCAGATAAAGAACCCAACGATACGTTAGAAGGTGCGTTTGAAGTGTTCCTTCCCAGCATTCTGGCCGGAGCAATTTCAAAACCTGGCGACGTAGATCATTTCAAGTTGAATGTTAAGGCTGGCCAAACTTTGGTATTTGATAACGGTGGAATGCAGATTGGATCTTCACTGCAACCAGTGGTGGCCATTCTAGATAAAGACGGGAACACCCTTGCCGAATACGGTTATGACGGTGGTCGCAGTGCCAATCAGTTTTCACATACGTTCAAACAATCCGGGATTCACTACGTTCGTATCAGCGATTACGAACGTAGCGGACGTGCAGGGAACACCTATCGTTTTAAGGTGGGTGAATTCGGATTGGCCACGAGGGTTTTTCCTCTTGGGCTGCGAAGAGGGTCGGAATCGGAAGTTGCAGTGTCTGGTTACCACTTGGAGAATTCTTCGCTAAAGGTGAAAGGCGAGCCGACAATTGCAGGCGAAGATACTTTGACGATTCGCCCGAGCTCGATGGATGGGCACGCATTCAATGAAGTAAAACTCGCACTGGGTGATGATCCTGAAGTTCGGGCATCGGCGAATAATTTCACCGTGATAACGGCTCAAAAAGTGCAATGGCCTGTCACTATAAACGGCGCGATTGGCACGAAGGATGTTCATGGGCACTACTACCGCTTCGCCGCCAAAAAAGGGCAGGCGCTTGTGATTGACGTGAATGCCAAGCGGTTGGGATCGGAACTGGATTCGGAAATTGAAGTTTTAGACGCCAAGGGTCGACC
>JAYWBH010000453.1:0-13981 GCA_043781815.1 Bryobacterales bacterium
CGTTCTTCTAAGACAGGAACAGTTGAAGTAAAACTACGTCCCAGGCGAGTTCGCGTACCTTCGAATGAAGCGAAGAAAAATGTTTTGTCTTTGCGGACTGGACCTCCCACCGTTCCACCAAACTGATTCTGTTTGTAAGGAGGTTTTTTGGCACCAACACGATTGGCGAAGAAATTTGTACCATCCAAATTTGCGTTGCGCAGAAACTCATAGGCGGAACCATGCACTTGATTGGTGCCTGATTTGATGTTCACGAAAACCTGCCCGCCCATGCGATTCCCATATTCTGCCGACAAATTATTGGTGACCACGCGAAATTCACCAACCGCATCCACTGACGGTTTCACTGCTTGCGCTTCAAAGCCAACCGGGCCACCTGAATAAGTTCCCGAGTTGTCCACCCCATCAATATTCACCTGTACTTGATAGCCGTGTTGCCCCCCAGCGGAGAAGACTCCTTCACCTTGCGGGCGGGACCCACGTGCTGGAGCGGCTCCTGCCGTGAGTCGTGCCAGTTCCAGAAAATTGCGGCCGTTCAAAGGCAATTCCACAATTCGCTTGTTATCGATCACTTGTCCAACAGTGGAAGTCTCGGAATCAAGCAGCGCTGCGGTGGCTGAAACACTGACGCTCTCGGTCAAGGTGCCAGGCTTTAATATGAAATCGACACGGGCGGCTTGGCCAACATCCAGCTTGATATCGGGGACTTCAGAGGTAGAAAATCCTTTATTGGAAGCCCCCACTTTGTAGCGGCCAACAGGCAGGCTGGGGACACTATAGAGTCCCGATTCATTGGTTGTGACTTCCCGACGCAGACCGGTTTCAAGATTAGTGAGCGTTACCTTGGCCGCAGGAATGACGCCTTCGGATTGATCTTTGACACTACCTTGAATCGATCCGGTCTGAGCGGACAGCGTGAGGCAAAACATAACAAATGCGGTGATGTGGAAAAAGCGGGAAAGCATAATTAAGAGCCTATAACAATTCAACAGGAAGAACGATGAAACACGGTATTATTAAAATTCTTCTCAGATGAGTGAACCAAACCGCAGCATACCGGAAATGTTCCGGCCTAGCGAATGGGTACTACTAGCCTATTTCAGCTACACCGGTATTCTTGCACTCCAATACAATTTGCCTGCAGGGCAGAAGGTTCTTGGATTGGCAGTGCCGTTGGTGCTTTTTGCGCTTGGCTATCTGGACTCATCATTCTATCGCCGACGTTGGACCAGTATGGTTAGAGACTGGCTTCCTGCTCCGTTGGTGTTGGCCGCCTATTGGCAAGTAAATTGGTTCCGCGTAGATTACCACCTGGAAGAATTGGAACGCTTGTGGCTGACGTGGGATCGCTATCTGCTGAATGAATTGGGATTGCGTGCTGCGGTGGAAAGCTTAGGTCCCGTGATCCCTTCCATGATTGAGATCTCCTACTTGCTGATGTACGTTGTACCGCCATTTTCCATTGCTGCTTTTTACATTCTGCGCAAGCGTGACCGTATTGAACAATACATGTTTCCGTTCCTGCTGGGAACACTTTCCGCCTACGCCATGATTTCGCATTTCCCTTCTGGTTCGCCGCGCGTAGAACACGCCGGGCTTGACTTACCCAATATCTTTACGGTGTGGAGACAATTCAATATCTGGATCTTGAACCATGGCGATATCCAAACCAGTGTCTTTCCTAGTGGGCACGTTACAGCGGCATTTTCTGCAGCGTTTGGTATGATGCTGGCGTTGCCGGAACGCCCATGGTTTGGACGCATTTTGTTGATCAACTCCTTCCTGATTCTGGTGGCCACTGTTTATGGCAGATATCATTATGCTGCCGACGGAATCGCCGGATTGGCTATTAGCTTGACCGCCCTCTGCATCACTTTGTATCTGCGTCGGGGCGATGTGGAATCAGAAGACGTCGCAGCCAGCTATCCAGAAGCTGGATAAAGTTATACACTAACCCTCATGCTTCAAACTCGCTCACGCTGGGCGTTGTGTGTCTTCCTGTTGTTGGGCACCACAATCAACTACCTGGATAGACAGACTCTCAGCCTGATGGCCCCATTGATGAAACAAGAGCTGGGCTTAACCAATGAGCGACTGGGATTATTATTCTCACTCTTCTACTTCTCCTATACCGGCGCGCAGTTCATAGCCGGAGGACTGGTGGATCGTTCCAACTTGCGTTGGGCCTATGGAGGAGCCGTTTTATTGTGGTCCATGGTTGGATTGATGACTTCCTTCACCACCGGATTTTTCAGCTTGGGAGTGTTCCGGGTTTTGTTGGGAATTACGGAATCGCCCAACTGGCCAGGGGCACTGAAAATAGTGTCCCGCGCGCTTCCTGAAAAAGAACGAGCCATCGGCAATGGAATTTTCACTAGTGGCCAAAGCATTGGGGCACTCACCGCACCGTTGATTATTTTGACCATCGCCAATGCTTCGGGCTGGCGCATGGGATTCGTGACCGTTGGATTAATGGGACTCGCCTGGTTTGCTGCATGGGTCTGGTTTACGCGGCGAGAAGAATTCAAAGACCTGTGGCCTGCCGTTCCCATGGCCAGCGCAACAGCCAGTTACGGAGAAGTTTTGCGTCAACCAAAGTTCTGGTTAGTAGCTGTAATCACATCCACGGTGAACCCAATTCTTTATTACAACGTAAACTGGTTGCCCACATATTTCAATCAGGAACGGGGCATGGCACCAGGCTCATCAGACATGAAATGGATCCTTACGCTGATCTATTTGGGGCTTGACTTGGGATATTTAGCATTTGGGCTGGCATGCTTGCGGATGCCTAGAATCGCAGTGTTCAGCGTGGCTACGGCATTGGTGTCATTGGCGGCAAGTGTCCCATGGATCGCGGACCGCACCACTATGACAGCGGTGCTGATGGCGTCTAACCTGGGGCTGGGAATGTGGATGTCAATGTATCTGACCTTGACGCAGGAAGTATCGAAACAATCTGTATCCACTGCTATGGGACTGGCGGGCGGGATCGGTTCACTGGCCGGAGCAGTGCTCATGTGGATTGTAGGAAGAGTGACGGATCAGACCCATTCCTTTCAAGGACCATTTGTTGGCATCGCCGTGGCCATTGTGTGTGCCTGGATGGCTGGGGTTGCGGCGGAAAGGAAGTCAGCCTAATTCTTCCATTCCAGAATCATGCCCGCGTCTGTAGCCGCCCAAAGTTTGCCCGATGGCGAACCAGTCACTATCACACGATGGGCCACAGCGCGATAGTCCACCGGCATTTCTTCCCAAATTGCGGTTTGGTTCTTTGATAACTGAGCTCGTAAAATATGCACTTTGGAAGGGGTTGGATTCGCCCGAAAGGAACCAATCGTTTCTGTCCCGCCAATGGTTGACATCCCTTTTTGATCCATAAAAACAGAGGAAATCGTACGATTCTTGTCGCGATAAATAGTGGCGGTTTTGCTGGTGATATAGTCCACTTGCAACACTTCACTGGCAACTTCAAAGCTCTCTTCGAAAGTAAGTAGGAGGACACCAATGTTGTCTCCTAGCACCATTCCTTGAATGCGACCAAACAAAGAAGCACTGGAAGCAGTCCACGATTCCCCTCGATTTCGACTATCCAGCATTAACGAAAGCGACGGCCATTGCCGACGCCGGGATGCCCGCTCCGGTTCCATCCAGTCAGGAAAAAGCCCTCCGTCCATACGCTTGGGTCGACTGGTGCCGACGATGATCAGATTCTTTTCGTGCTGCGCAATTACATCGTACGAGGAAGTTTCAGGATTCGATTCCAAGGCTTTCGCCGCTGGAAGAGCGACCCAGGTGAGTCCCCCATCGGTGGTTTTCCAAACAGCTTTTGGATAACCGCAAGCATAGCCTTCCTTGGCAGAACTAAAGTGGATTGCAGAAAGTCCATCCTGCTTTTTTAGCTTTTTCCAATCTCTGCCAGATTCTTCAGTTTTCCAAATCCCTTTTTCCGTGGCAAGCCAGCACTGCGAATCATCAATGCAAGAGAGAGCCACCGGATTTTCTTTCAACGGAATTTCCGTCCACTTGGCACCACCATTGCTGGTGATCAGCATCACCGCCTTCTCCCTTTCTTTGGTGCTATTGATTACCCCAAACACGAAACCACGTTGATCTGAAGGGAATTGAATGCCCCTCATTTCAAAAGCAGAATCGGGCTTGTCGAAATAGTAATTAATTTTCCAGCGCTCCGCAGCGCTGGCTGTAACCATCAGCAAGGATAAGAAGACCAGCAATAAATGAGACATACGATTAGGTTAAGACTGGCGCACAACAGCAGTGGAAAGTGCTAATTCAATAGTAGTGGCCATTGCTAAATCTTCGGGACGAGTGTGCACCACCTGAACTAAACAGCCAATCATTTCGCCGATTGTGGAGAGCAGTTCCATTTCATCGCCACTGTGATGGTGGGGTTGGCGATGCTGCACATTGATCACACCAACCACCTTGCCACGCGCAATAATCGGGGCCGAAAGAAATGCCTCATACGTATCTTCCACAAGTTGACTGAACGATTTGAATCGCGGATCTTTGTAGGCTTCACAAGTGAGTGCCAGAAATGTTTTTTCGCGAGCCACCCATCCGGTCAGCCCCTCATTCACTTTCAGCCTGATTTTTCCCAGCGACTCTTCATTTTTCTCGCCACTAGCGGCGCAAAGAACCAGTTCCTTCTTGTCCAATAAATAAATCAGGCAAGAATCACAACTGGTGAATTCCACAACACGCGCAACTATAGAATCCAAAGATTGGCCAAGGCTTTTTTCAGTGGAAAGATAACGGCTGATGCGCTGCAACAAACGCAACTCCTGGTCAATCCGTTCCAGGCGGGTTTCAAGATCACGGGCTTTATTGGCCACCCCGTTATTATCCCACTGAAATGAACACCGTCCAGGTTAAAATAGTAAAAATGCATTCCATACCTTCGCCGGATTTTTCAGCACTCCCGGGCGACGAGTATTTAACATTCCATAAGCGACGCTACGCATTCCTGCTTGAAACAATTCGCGGCGAACTGCAAGGCGCGCTCGACCTTCATTGGCGATTCCTGGATGTTGGTCCTGCATTTCAAACTCCGCTTCTGCGCGCCGCCTATCCTAATGCCAAGGTGGACACGGCAGGCTTCGTTGATCGCCGCTTTCCAGCGCGGGTTGGCGAAGCTCATTTTGAAACAGACCTCAACTCGGCAGACCAACCAGACATCACCGGGTACGATCTGATTGTGATGGCGGAAGTGTTGGAGCATCTTTACGCGCCTCCAACACAGGTTTTGACAAGAATCCGAAAGTGGTTGAAACCCGGCGGATTATTGATTTTGCAGACGCCAAATCCCGTTAGCCTAGGCAAGCGAATCCAACTGTTGGGTGGGCACTCCCCCTTCGAAATCATTCGGGAGCACAGCACTAATCCTGGGCATTTTTGCGAGTACACAGTGGAAGATCTTTCCTCAGTAGCAAAGAGGGCTGGCTTTGAAGTGGCTGACCTTCGGCTGACCAATTATTTTGGCCCCGGTGGATTCAAGAATCAAATCTACAATTGGCTTTGCCTCGCGCTGCCCGGAAATTTACAGGATGGCATTACCGCCGTGTTGCGCAAGCCGAAATCATTCGTTGGTGAATAAGTATTTGCCACCGCTTTCAAGCACCGTGTGCAACGACTGCTTGCCCACCACGTTTTCAATTTTAGATAATTCAGGACTTTCCAGCGTCAGGTAAAACCGTTGCGGCGATAGCCATAAATTCTTGAATTCCTCATCGCCAATAAATACACCTGGAGCATTGGGCGCATAGGAACCATACTCCAGATTGTTGACGCGCCCATTGAGAATCAGCGCCTTTCGATTGGTGTAAAAAAACACCGATGAAAAAGTATAGTACTGTGCTCCCAGAATCAGACTGCCTTGCGGCGCGCGGTTCAAAGCCTCAGCAATAGGCCGCGACCCCATGTAAGGATCAAACACGGTGAGCGCTAGGCGGGCAGCGTGGAAGAACAATACCATCATCGCTGTAAGACCCAGTACCAACCGCTTTCCACGAAATCGTAACGCGCAAAGAGTGCCCATGATGGTGGCGATACCGGCCAATATCAGCGGCGTGCGCAGATAGGCAAATGAGGCGATAGTAAGGTCGCCCATGTGGCCCAACGAAAGCGTGTAGGCATCGGGATTCTGGGTCAGTGCTCGCGAAATATCACCAGGCGTTGGCAGGCTCCACACGCTGAAGATCAGGAATAGAATCGCCGCTGAAGCGATTGTCGTTACAACAGCAATCGCACGGGAACCCCAGTCCAGCCACTTGTCTTCTTGTGTCGTTTCTTTTGACAAAGCCGACGCCAACCAAAGTGCTATGGCCGGGTAAGCAGGCATTGAGTAATATTCCTGCGTCGTTGAAAATGTGAAGAACAGCATCAGGAAGCCCGCCCAACAAAGAGCTAACTTTTTAGTAAGTGCGGCACGTGACATCCCAGCTACTGATTGCCGGATCGCTGCGGGAAAGTAGGCGCTCCACGGGAACAGCCATAGCAGATGAAATAGCCAGAACAGGTAGCGCGGCACAGTGTTGTAATCGCGCGGATGGCGCATGTTCAGGAAGCGGAATACATGTTCGTTAAAGAAGTAGAACCAGAAAAAGCCATGATATTTGCCAGGTTCACTCTTCATGGTGAAATCGAAATACGGTGGATTGGCCAAGGTCGCGAGGATGTGCCAAGGAGCAGCGATGACCAAAATAATCAGCAGTCCTGTGAAGGGTCGAAGCCTCTGCCAGGTGCGCTTTACGAAAAATTGCTTCGTTGAAAAAAGATAAATGACTCCGCCTGCAATGGGGAAAAGTACTGCGATCAAACCTTTCAGCAACAATCCCACGCCGATAGATGCAGCCAGCAATCCACTCCATAACCAAGGTCGCGATTCCGATTCATCAAGCGCCCGCAGCAGACTCCACATGGCCAGCGTAATTGTCGCCGTCACCATTGCATCAGGGATTTGGATGCGCGTAAACAACCAGAGTCCAATGCAAGATGCCAGGATCAAGCCTGCATAGAGTCCCGCCAATTCGTTAAAGGCCCAAGCGGCAAAGCGTGCGCACAACCAACACAGCAGCACTACAGATAGAGCAAGGGGAATGCGCGCAGCCCAATCATAGACGCCAAACATCTTCATGCTGATGGCCATTAGCCAATAGACCATCGGAGATTTTTCAAGATACGCGATGCCGTTCAGGCGTGCGGTAACCCAGTCGCCAGATTCCAGCATATTGCGCGCAATCTGAGCCTGCACTGCATCCACATCGTCCATCAAGGCAGGTGGACTTATAATGCAGCCGATGTAAATCAGCGCCGCAACGAGAAGGACGATTAGTTGGTAGTGCGGGCATCGCCCACGGTGATTTTCCATTGCTTCATCCACAAAAACAAAGTGAGCAGTCCCCAAAGGTGATACCCATAATTCGCTCGACGCGCAAAGTGATCATCCATTAATTTGGAAATGGCCCCTTCGCGAAACAGTCCGCACTCGCGCACTGCTTCTGGCGATAACGTATCGGTGATCAATGGCTTCAACGTATTGCGAAACCAGTCATGCGCCGGAATATCGAACCCTTCTTTCTTACGATTCAAAATCGCCTCTGGAAGTTTACCGCGCAGTGTTTCTTTCAATACGTATTTCAAGGCACTGCCGTTGATCTTCAATGATTCCGGTAGCGAAGCAGCGAATTCTACAATGCGATGATCCAGGAACGGAGGCCGCACTTCCAGCGAATGCGCCATGCTCATGCGGTCGCACTTGTATAGAATATCGTCCACCAAATAGTAGTGCTGATCAAGAAAGATGAACGGATTCAGCTTTCCTGATGCCAGAAATTCTGGAGCAATGGTGGACAGCAATCCCACCGTCGGTTTGAAGTTGGCTTGCGACAAAAGCTGAGCCCGTTCTGAGGCAGTGAAGGTGCCGTTCCAGAAGCAGTGCGCTTCGCCCGGCTCCATTAACGAGCCCTTCAGAAATCGTTTCGCTTTGTATTCCAGGCTGATCTTGTCATCTGAAACAGGCAGCAAGTTGGCGGCTTGAAGGCCCAGTTGTCGCAATGGCCGGGGCACACCGCGCATGAAGCTGGCATAGCGATCCGCCAAGTATGTATAGTATCCACCAAACAGTTCATCGGCCCCTTCGCCACTCAAAGCAACGGTCACATGCTGGCGACTCATACGGGAAAGGAACCATACCGGAAGCGCGCCGGCATCGGCACTGGGCTCATCAGAGTGCCAGGCCATTTTCTCAATGGCAGGGGCAAGTTCCACGTCAGGATTCAAATCAAATTCATGATGATCCGTTTCGTACTTCTCCGCAAGCATGCGGAAATAGGGGCTCTCATCGAATTTACGACCAAGGAAGGATACGGAAAATGTCTTCAACTTTCGTCCCGCTATCTCCGAAGCGTAGTGGAGAATTGCCGAACTATCCACACCACCCGATGCCCAAATTCCTAGCGGGACATCGGCGATCAGGTGCTCCTTCATAGAAGCCTTTATCAATCCATCCAGCGCTTCTTTTGCCGAATCAAGCGTCCATTTTGGATCAGGGTTGCAGGGCAATTTCCAGTAAGCATCTTTAGTGATGCGCCCGTCTCGCCATTCCAACCAATGGCCAGGTTCCAACTTCGTGATGCCTTCCACCAATGTGTGCGGCGTTGGAATATAGTTCAGCGAAAGAAAGTAGTTCAGACCGGTCAATGACAAGCGTCGGGGAATTTCTGGATGCTCAAAAAGCACCTTCATTTCAGATCCAAAATAGAGATCGTCGCCATGCTGATAAAGATACAGCGGCTTGATGCCCATGCGGTCTCTGGCTAACACCAAACGCTTCGTCGATTCCATCCAAAGTGCCACGGCGAACATGCCATGAAAGCGTGTGAAACAAGCGGTGTCCCATTGCAGAAAGGCCCGCAGGACTACTTCTGTATCGCAACGGGACCGGAACTGATGGCCTAAACTTTCCAGTTCGCGACGCACTTCATTATGGTTATATACTTCGCCGTTAAACACAATTACCGCATCGCCATTTTCACTGACGATGGGTTGTTCACCACCGGCAAGGTCGATGATACGCAGCCGCACCGCACCCAGAGAAACTGTATCGGATTCCCACACGCCTGTCTGATCGGGTCCACGATGATGAATGGTGGCAGTGACACTTTCTATGCGCCCCGCCGGTGGCTTGCCCTTTCGATGAGTGAACCCCGCAATTCCGCACATAGGCTATTCGTAGCGGAGCGATTCCAGTGGCAGAATACGAGCAGCAGCGCGGGCAGGGTAAATCGTCGCCAGATAGCTGACAACCATCGCCGCCGCAGCTACCCAAACACCATCTGTCCAGCGCGGTTCAAAGGGAACGTAGCTTAGCGAATAGACCGCTTCGTCCAGTTGAATCCAATGATAATGCCCAGCAAGATAGCTGATCGTGTAACCGGCGATGAGCCCCAGAGCAGTTCCAACAGCACCGATGATCAACCCTTGCAGCACAAAGATCTTCCGAATTTGCGATACGCGAGCGCCCATGGAAACCAGAATGGCAATGTCCTTATTCTTTTCCATCACCATCATCACCAGGCTGATCAGAATATTGAGTCCGGCAATTAACTCAATCAATCCGATGGTGATCAACGTCACAATACGATCCATTTTCAACGCGTTCAAGATGGGGCGATTTTGTTCCTGCCAATGCGTTGCCGCAACATTGCCACCAGCCGCATGTTCAATTTGCTTAGCAATTTCTGGAGCCTGATAAATATCGTCCACCCGAAATTCAATGGCACTCACAACACCAGGCAGTGAGGTCACCCGCTGCGTCTGTTCCAGCGAAGCAAACGCCCACAAAGAATCCAGTTCAAAGAAGTCGCTCTTGTAAATGCCACACACTCGAAACTGATAGGAGCTTGGCCTTGGACCCAGCGGGGTAATCTCTCCCTGCGGGCTGATCACGGTGATGACACTGTTCAACAGCATGCCGGTTTTTTCAGCCATAACCGAACCAAGCAAGATGCAAGGAAAGCGCTCACCCACCTTAGCAAGTCCATCCATGGAACCTTGCTTCATGTATTTGGAAAGGTCAGCAAAGGCTGTGGGCGATTGCATGTCCAGCCCCTTCAACACACCGCCTTGACCTCGTAAAGGGCCAGCAAAAAGTACTTCGCCAAACAACGTGGGATTCGCATTCAACACATGAGGCAGCTTGCTCAATCGTGTAGCAAGTTCGCGCCAGTTTTCGATTCCTTCAGCCGGGTTCTTCGATAGAAGCGTGATATGCGCAGTAGCTCCCAACAAGCTTCGTTGGAGCGTGTTCTTAAATCCAGTGGTCACAGCCAAAGCAATGATCAGCGCCATAACACCAGCCGCCACACCAAGGATTGAGATTACGGTAATGATTGAAATGACCGCCTGCTTGCGCTTCGCACGCAAATACCGTTGAGCCACAAACAGTTCAAAGGATGGCATGGAAGCCCCACTTTTGCTGATCCCGATTCCCCATCTAATCCAGCTTGCGAAATTGATCCGCAATTCCAATGTGCCCTTCAGGACGCAGCAACGGAAACAGAATGACATCGCGAATTGATTTGGACCCCGTCAACAGCATGGTCAAACGATCAATACCGATCCCTTCCCCACCGGTTGGAGGCATGCCATACGACAGCGCGCGGATATAGTCTTCATCCATCTGATGCGCTTCATCATCGCCGCGATCGCGCATGCCGCCCTGCATTTCAAAACGCCGACGCTGCTCATTGGGATCGTTCAACTCCGTATAGGCATTGCCGATCTCCATACCAGCAGCGTATATTTCAAAGCGCTCCACCATGGATGGTTCGTCGAGTTTATTCTTTGAAAGCGGCGATACTTCCACCGGATATTCGTAAATGATGGTGGGCTGGAACAGATGCTCTTCGGCCACGCGCTCGAAAATATCGGCCAGACATTCCCCCGCAGTGCCTTTGTGCGAATGCTGCTTCAACCATTCCGGATTGTGAACATCTTCCATAGTGGGCTTGGCATCGCCCTTCCAGAATTCAATGACCGCTTCGCGCATAGTCAGTTGCCGAATATGACCGAAATCCAGCACCTGCCCATCGTATTCCACTTTCTCCGACCCCGTGGCGTCAATGGCCACCTGCTTCAGCAACTCCGCCGTCAGTTCAATCAAGCCCTTATAATCCGTGTACGCCTGGTAGAACTCAAGCATGGTGAACTCAGGATTATGATGCGAGGAAACCCCTTCATTGCGGAAGTTTCGATTGATCTCATACACCCGATCCAGCCCACCCACCACAAGTCGCTTTAAGTACAATTCCGGAGCAATGCGCAAGTAGAGATCAAGATCCAGCGTGTTGTGATGCGTAACAAACGGGCGCGCCGCGGCCCCACCATACAGCGATTGCATCATGGGTGTTTCCACTTCGATAAAGCTCTTCGAATCCAGTTGTCGGCGGAACGATTGAACAATTTTGGCCCGCGTCACAAACACGTTGCGCACTTCTTCATTGGCAATCAAATCCAAATAGCGTTGGCGATACCGTGTTTCCACGTCTTCCAAGCCATTCCACTTTTCCGGCATGGGCAGCAACGTTTTGGAAAGAAATTCAAGGCCCTTAGCTTGTACTGAAAGTTCGCCAGTTCGAGTGTGAAACAACTTGCCTTCAACCCCAATAAAATCGCCGATATCCAACATCTGATACAGCTTGAAATCCTTTTCAGAAAGGTTGTCCACTTTAATGTAGACCTGCAACTTGGCACCGCCCTGGCTCAAGTGCAAGAACCCGGCTTTGCCTTTGCCGCGCAATGATTGAATGCGTCCGCATACTTTTACAGCAATGCTGGTGGCCTCTAATTCTTCCGCCGTTTTGGCTGAATATTGTTCCAGCACTTCCGAAAGCTGATGGGAAAAATCAAAGCGCTTGCCATAAGGAAGATGGCCAGCTTCGGCCAGCTCTTTGGTTCGGCGAACACGGGTTTCAAAAATTTCTTGTTCTAAAGACAAAACGAATTACCTCGGCAGAGTGGGTATGACCAGTTGATGCAGACATTCAAACCGCAGTCATCGGCGAACGATAACTTCACGCAAATTGTCGCGGGTCAGGAAAAATTTTACGGAATTAAAACGTTGAAACAATCGTTCAATATCGCGGTTCTGAAGAATTTTTCCAGCCTGCCGCTCCCCTTTAGGACTAAGCCGCAAGCTGCGAGTCCCTTCCATGCGATAGGTGTAGCTTGGAACCATTCCATTGTTCGCTTCTGTATGGAAGGTTGCCAACAAGTAGGAACTGGGCTTCAACAATCCGAACAAGTGGTTGACGGTCATCTCTAAAAGATCGGGTGAAAGATATTCCAGCGAATCCCAAATCAGTGCCCCGTCAAACATCCAATCGTCGTAAGCCAGGCACTGCCCAACAAATTTATCCAGACGTTCATGGTCGGCCTGATTCTCATAAAAATCGCCAGGGGGACCAAAGCAATCATCTAGCATCCTCAGAAAATCATCGGAATGAATGCGATGCCCCAAGCCTGAAATCACATCGACGTTAGCTTGGCAAAGCCCGGTAAGATCCAAAATGTTCAACGAGCCCTGGCCACGAATCGACGCCAAAAATTGTTCCACACACTTGCTGTCTATGCAGCGATCTTCACGGGCCATTTTAACCGCCGCACCGGATGCTGAGCTAGAACGCGAGACCCCCCTGACACCAACCAAGGGCGCTGGCTCTGTTGAAGTGCCCAGAAAAATATTGCGTAGAGTGCTTCTCAACGTTGCGGAATCTCCTAAGTGTGCCGTTTACAATTTCAGAGTCTGGGGCTGAGGTACATTGATCGTCGGACCTGCGCCCGTTGCCGCTGCCGCCTTGGCCACTGGCTTGGTCACTTCAGGGCGAATAATGTCGATTGACCCCTTGAAATAGGCACCGTCTTCAATCACAATGCGCTGCGTCTTAATATCGCCCACCAGCTTGGCTTCTTTGCGAATTTCAATCTTGTCGGTGGCTTCCACATTGCCGTGGATGGTGCCAACTACAATAATCTCTCTGGCCTTCACAGTGGCCTTCAACGTGCCATTGGGGCCCACCGTCAAGCGGTGTTCCAACATTTCAATGGCCCCTTCAATTTCGCCGTCTACAATAAGGTCTTCACGGCTGAAGATGTTTCCTTTTATGACGACGCTTTTGCCAATGGCCGCAGTACCGCGGGAGCTGGCGTCAAGTTGATCAAAGCCACGGGCTGGCAAGGTGCTCATAGGTATTCCCTCTCTGGCTAATTCTGATGGTGATGGCGGCGCCGATGACGGTCTCGTATTCGGCGGCACATCCTCTTTCCGGCGATTCCACATACGGACACCCTCCTGAGAAAAAATGCGTGAAATTCCATCGTAAACGCCACAGGCAGTCTATAGCAATCGTCCGAACCCTTAAATATGCGATTACTTTGAAAAATCGTGTCGTGCTGTCGCCTGGAATTAAGTCGATTTCGGGCTGCCTAACCCCCAACTAACTCCTCATGCGAGTAAATAACCAGGCCGCGAACAGAGCAAACACAACATCCGGTGCCCATGCCGCCACCGCTGGAGGAAGTTGATTAAGATTCCCCACTTTTTCAAATAACTGAGTAACCACGCCGTACATAATGGCCACAATAAAGCTGACCCCAATGGACGCCATGGACCCGCGGCTCCCCGTAAGAAAGGCGAATGGTACCGCCAGCGCCGCCATGATCAGCGCAAATAGCGGGGTGGAAAACTTGCGGTGATACTGCACTTGAAGCTTCACCGTATCGAACCCCATCTGTTGTAGCTTCTGAATGTAACTTTCCAATTGCAGAAAGTTCATTTGCTTATACTGCTTTTCTTCCTGCAGAAAGTAACCGGGAGTCTCTTCTAATTCCGGGAAGGTTGTGGCCTGATAGGTGTTGTAACCCTCTACGTAAATATCTTTGAAATCACGCACCCAACCGT
>JAYWBH010000454.1:0-4774 GCA_043781815.1 Bryobacterales bacterium
GATGCAATGGATCGCCAGCGGTCGAAATCATTGAGGGCAAGAGGGCGTCTAGCGGGTTGTGCTTGCAGCCCTACAAGCACACATGCCAAAATTGCGACCGAACGAATCACCATGCAAACTATTGTACTTTGCGATTTGAATATTCTTGCAGCCCGGCAGTTGAGAACCTTTTGGGTTGGTTATACGGCAGCCTAAAGCTAACCCCTCTTTTATCCATAGGGAAAAGCATTTAGTGCAAAGTTCAAAAAGGATAACCATCGATTTGTTAACATTCATAACAGATGTAATACAGCATCCATGCAGCAATTCTCTAATCTATCCGATAGAATGGCACTAGTAATATTCCACAATATCTTGTACTTTTGAAAGAAGCTGAATGCCTGCTAACCCTTTACTCCATCCCCGTTTTGAAATTCCGTTCGACCAGATCCAAGCCTCTCATGTAGAGTCCGGTATGGAAGAGCTCATTGATAGAGCGCAAAATTGCATCCGTCTGATCATTGAACAGCCAGATCCTCGTACGTGGGATAACACCATGGCCCAATACGACGTGGCGACTGAAGATCTGGATTGGGCCATCACCATTGTCCGGCATCTGGAAGGTGTGGTGACCACGCCGGAACTCCGCGCGGTGGTCAATATTGTCCAGCCGAAAGTGAGCGCATTTTACTCCAGCATTTCTTTGAACGACGGGCTATACCGTGCTTTGAAGGACTACGCCGCTGGTGAAGAGGGTGGCCAGCTCACAGGGGTCCGCAAACGTTATGTGGAAAAAACTTTGGAAAGTTTCCAACGCGCCGGAGCCGAACTTGCCCCTTTAGGTAAAGCAAGGTTAGCTGCCATTGACGTGGAACTTTCCCGTCTCACCATGAAGTTTTCTGAAAATGTGTTGGATGCCACCAACGACTTTGAGCTAATTGTCACTGACGAAAATCAGTTGGCGGGACTTCCTCCTTCAGCGATTGCTGCCGCCAAACAAAGTGCCGAATCAAAGGGCGTGTCCGGATGGCGATTCACGCTGCAGGCACCCAGTTTCACCGCCGTGACCAGTTATCTGGCAGACCGCCCAATCCGCGAAAAAGTCGTCCGAGCATTTTATTCCAGGGCTTCCAGCGGCGATCGTGACAACCGCCCCATCATCGCCAGCATTTTAGAATTGCGACGGGAAAAGGCGACTCTACTTGGATTTCGCAATTTCGCTGACATGGTGATTGTCGACCGCATGGCCAAGACTGGTGACACCGCACTTGGCTTTATCACTCAGTTGTTGGGTAGGACCCGTCCGTTCGTAAATAAAGAAAATTCCGACCTGGAAGCTTTTCGCACAAAACTGACCCAAGGTGCGGAAGGTGCAATGCAATTGTGGGATGTGTCCTATTTTGCTGAAAAATTGCGCCTGGATCAGTTGGATTTTGACGAAGAAGAGCTGCGTCCCTACTTTCCTTTGCCACAAGTGTTAGAAGGCATGTTCCAGATTTGCGGGAAGCTGTTCGGCATTCAAGTCACCCGAACCGAAAACGTTCCCGTATGGCACCCGGAAGTGCAATGCTACGCCATTCACGATCAGAACAGCGGCGAATTGCTGGGGTCGTTTTATGCGGATTTGTTTCCCCGTGAAACCAAGCGTGGCGGAGCTTGGATGGATGCTTTTGCCACTGGCCGACCGGGCAGCACGGGTTGGACCCCCCATCTTGGTTTGATTTGCGGCAACATGACCCCGCCACTGGACGGAAAGCCTGCACTGCTGACCCATCGCGATGTGGAAACGCTATTCCATGAATTTGGTCACCTGCTGCATCATTGCCTGACGCGAGTGGAAGTGCGGGGATTGGCGGGAACCAACGTGGCCTGGGATTTTGTGGAATTGCCTTCCCAAATTCTGGAAAACTGGTGCACGGAAGAAAGCGCGCTCGATATCTTTGCCCGGCATTATGAAACTGGCGAGCGCTTGCCGGCAGCACTTCTGGCTAAGCTTCAGGATTCGAAGAAGTTTCGGGCGGCCAGCGTCATGATGCGTCAAATCTGTTTCGCCACCGTGGACTTGTCTTTGCACATGCAATTTGATCCGGCTGTGGATGGCGACGCAGTGTCTTATTCGAAGAAGCTGCTTCAAAATTGCATTCCTGTTCCACTACCAGCGGACCATGCCATGATCGCTTCGTTCACGCACCTATTCTCTAGCCCGGTTGGTTATGGGGCAGGCTACTACTCCTACAAATGGGCAGAAGTGCTGGATGCCGACGCCTTCAGCCGATTCCGTCAAGAGGGCGTGCTGAACCCCAGCACGGGCCTGGATTTCCGGCATCAGATTCTTGCTAAAGGCAACAGTGAAGATCCTATTCAGCTTTATCAGGGATTCATGGGTCGCCAACCCGACCCGGAAGCCATGTTGGTGCGTCTGGGCTTAGTGCCATAAGTCATTCTGGACACAGTTGTTACGTAATTTGGTAGAAAAATTGGGCGTAAGTTGTGGTGCGCTACAATTTTTGGTAGCATTTCAGCCAAGAGGTGCAACCACGCTGCTGCATTTCGCGTCTGTAACTTAGTAGGAACCTTTTTGGATGGCGATCACTCCAGTCAACCCGACTCAACACACTGAAGCAGACGACCATCTGAGCCGTCTGCTTCTTCAGGAAACGAACACACCGTGGTACTTCACGATCGTTGATTCGATCAAAGAAGCGATTAATCCGCCCAAGCTCCCGCCGTTAGAGCTTACGTCTAAGCCTGTTGCTGTCAAAGACATATGGGGAACTAGTGAGGGGCAGCGGAAGACGAAGTTCGCCTCAGTAGCTCTGCATGGCGTGGCCCTGGCTCTAGTGCTTTTGCTGAGCACCAATGAGACGATTCAGAAAAAAGTAAAGGACATGGTTCCTTTAATTGCCCCGGATTTGGCCGCTTACAAACCAGAACCGATTAAGAAGCAAACCAGTCAAGGTGGCGGTGGTGGTGGTGATCGCAGCCTGATTCAGGCCAGCAAGGGCAAGCTTCCTAAGATTTCACCCAGACAATTTACACCTCCAATGGCGGTTGTGAATAATCCTGCCCCGAAATTGATCATGGAGCCCACAATCCAGTTGGATACGGCTGTTCCAAGTCCAAATTTACCCAATTTCGGCGACCCAAATTCATTGGGTAGCATTCCTTCCAATGGCCCTGGCTCCGGTGCGGGTATTGGCAGCGGTAAAGGCGGCGGAGTGGGTTCAGGCTCAGGTGGCGGACTTGGCCCCGGATCTGGCGGCGGAACGGGTGGTGGTGCTTACCGCGTCGGTGGTGGCGTTTCCTCACCTGCACTGCTCTACAAAGTGGAGCCGGAATATTCAGAAGAGGCTCGTAAAGCCAAATTCCAAGGCACTGTGATGCTTTCCGTGGTGGTTGATGAGAAAGGAAACCCACGTGATATTCGCGTGATCCGTGCCTTAGGGCTCGGGTTGGACGAAAAAGCCATCGAATCTGTACAAAAATGGCGTTTTAAGCCCGGTGTAAAAGATGGTCGCCCTGTTCCAGTGATTGCTCAGGTGGAAGTGAACTTCCGTTTACTGTAGTTTTTTTACTCGAACATTTGCAGTTGATCTTCAGAAACAAGTTTCGCCTTGGGCTTTTTGAGGGCGCTGCCGATGACTCCCAGCACCTCAACATCGGTCAGCGCTTCCCGTGGTACAAAGATGCGTTGCAAGGTCTGGTCAGGCGGAGCTACGGTGAAGCCGTACTGCTCTATCTGTAACAAATTGCTGGATAACAACCCTTCCAGCTCCACTCCATCGCGGAATTTCAAACGAACCCACAGCCCTAACGTTTTCGGTCTGGCGGTGAACTTGCATTTACCGAAAACATCGGGAGTCTCAGTGAATTCTTTAACAAAACAAATGAGTTTGACTTCGGAAAAGGGAACTGTTTGGACTTGACCCTGGGGTGTCAGGAGTTCTACACCACTTGGCGTTGTAAAGTTCTGCGGATTGACAAAGCCGGGCAGCGGTTCGCGGTCAAATCGCAATATTAATGCTTTTTTACTGGTTGACGTACTCAAAAACTCGACTCCAAGCCTGCTTTGCGCCCAAACATTTTCGTAAGTATTGTATCATTGGCACAATGCCGGACGTGGCTTCTTTGTCTGCTCTCATCCAGCGCTTTCTCGATTTCTGCCGTATGGAAAAGGGATTAGCATATAACACATTGTCTGCTATCTCATTAGATTTGAAGGGGTTCCGTCAATTCTCTGAAGAGAATGCGGAAGGCATCCCAACTGAAGAGCATTTGCGAACCTATGTGGATCTGCTTTATAAAAAAGGACTTACCAGTCGTTCTATTGCCAGACACCTATCCAGTTTGAGAGGATTGTATAATCATTTGATTCTAGTTGGGACGCTGAGTGCTGATCCGACCGAGTTTTTGTCGACGCCGAAGCAATGGAAATCCATCCCTAAGTTTTTGAACGCTGAAGATATTGAAAAATTATTCCAAGCTTGTGATCTTAACGACCCCTTGGGCTTACGGAATCGGGCCATGTTAGAGCTGCTGTACGCTTCGGGTCTGCGAGTATCGGAACTTTGTGCGGTGGAAATGTGTGACTTGAATCCCGATCTGGGGATATTGCTAGTGACTGGAAAAGGGAATAAACAGCGCATGGTCCCTGTTGGACGGCAAGCGCTTGGGTTCTTGAAGACTTATGTGGAAACGGGTCGGCCAGCGATTATGAAACGCTTCTCTAGCCGATTTTTATTTGTGACGGGTAGAGGCAGCCGCATGACCCGTCAAATGTTTTGGTTCGCGTTGA
>JAYWBH010000455.1:0-4759 GCA_043781815.1 Bryobacterales bacterium
GTGTCGCCTTGCCATTGCACAACATTGCCGTGCGGTTCCAAACAGCAATGGGTAATCACCGGGCAACCATATTCGCCTTCAGACACGGCATCCGCATCTTTGAAAGCTTTGTCTGGATCACCAGTTACCTGTTCCCCTGCGGCTTTGGCTCGGGAACCAACTTTCGCCAGAAGTTCCTCACGAACAACGTGCGGCAAAACTTCATATTCCACCTTGATGGCACGAATAGCATCGTTGGCAATTTCTTCCCGAATGGCACTTACTACGGCCACTTCCTGCCCGGCCCATTGCAGTTCGGCACCAGGTTCGGCAATCACTCGGATAGCGGTTACGCCTTCCATTGCCTTGGCTGCAGAAATGTCTATGCTCTTCACTTTGGCATGGGCATGGGGGTTGTGTAAAAACACGCCGAACAACTGCCCAGGCTTGTTCAAATCGGAAGAATACTTTGCACGGCCACTGGCTTTCACCGGGCCGTCCAGGCGGTCGAAGGGCTTGCCCATCACCGCGCGCTTGTTCATTGGTGGCCAACTATATTCAGGCATTCTTCATGCTCCTTGCTGCTTCCAGAACAGCTTCGCGCATTCCAACATAAGTTCCACAGCGGCAAATATTTCCGCTCAAACCTTTTTGTACCTGCTCCCGGGTTGGGTTAGGATTGCGATCCAGGAAAGCCTTGGCCGCCATCACAAATCCAGGGGTGCAGTATCCGCATTGCTGCGCATCATGCTTGATGAACGCGGCTGAAACCGGATGCAATTTCCCTGGTCCGCCTAAGCTTTCAATTGTGGTGATCTGTTTGCCAACCGCATCAATGGCCAGCACAGAGCAGCCATAAACGGTCTTTCCATTCACCATTACTGTGCATGCGCCACATGTGCCACGGTCGCAAACACGCTTGGCACCGGTCATGTCCAGTTTGTTACGAAGTGCATCTAACAAGGTGACTCGAGGTTCAACCTGCAATTTTGTTGCAGCACCATTAATGTTGAGAGTAATGGCCACTTCAGTGGGTCCCATCACTTTTGCTGCGGCTTGTGCAGCAGCTTCTTGCGCGCCTAAGCTGGTTGCGAGAATGCCGCCACCAACGCCGGCGCTGCCCAGAAAGCCACGGCGCGAAACCGCTGCTTTCGTCTGCTTTTCTTTATCTTGGGAACTCAAAGCGGATACCATCCTTTCAGTGTGGTTTGGATCCTGCGACGCAGGAAGATCTGACTATATATAGCAAAGGTGGGACCTGTTTTGGAATCGACATAAAAAAGACTGGCCCTCCGCAATGGAAGGCCGGTCTTATCGCTAATGAATATCGCTGAAATTATCTTGCAGCAATATGCTGAACAAAGGACATGGCTGCCAGTTGTTGCAGCTTGTCTGCGGCAATGCGCCCCACTACCAACTTCGCCTGCCCTGGTCTGCTGATTACCTCAAACCCCAATTTGCGGAGCGCAGCGAACACTGCGTCGCTGGTATCGGTCAAGAACAGCCGGACCTCAATTTGTGAAGTCCCGCCGCTTGCCGCCAACCTGCGCACATCATCCGACACCTTCGCCTTCTTTACATTGGGTTCTTGTTCCGGTTGTGCAATTTGAATCTCTGAGACGGAGGTTTGAACTTCAATTTTGTCCCTGGGGCCATTCATTGGAGCAACCATCCTTCGCGAAACATCTCCGACGAATCCAGACCCACCTACAAAACTTTCGCGACGTGTACCCTCAGGCACCTCCACAGGAACTTGAATGGTCCGCAGATGGCCACTTTCGTTCACTACCCGATCTTCCACCGCTACAAAGGAAGTGAACGCTGTCATCAATTGGAAATCGATCCCCAAGCGTGTGATGGCTTCTTTGTTCGCCGCCGCACCGGAACTTTCCAGCGAATCAATGCGACGTCTGCCCCACAATAACGCCACCGCATAGTTGTCGCTTTGACGATCAGGAAGGTTCACAGAAACAATCCGTTCAAAATCCCGACCCGCCATTTTTCCAGTGATCCGCAGATTTCCTTTCGCCCCGCGAGTGTAACGACCAGCCAACACAATCGGCTTGGCGCTGAATAGATCCAGTACACGAATCGGTTCCACATCTTTAACTGGCAAACCATTCCATTCCAATTTGATCCCCGTCAATAGAGGATCATGCACCCGTTGCGAAAAACGTTTGGCAGCCTGGGACCCATCGTCGCTCAGATTAACGTAATCCACTTCGCCGCGACCATGCTCGGCCATCTTATCCAGCAAGTAGTGGTTCACTGCGGAACCAATGCCGAAGGAAAAAATACGGGCATTGGGATGGCGATCAATTTCCGCTAGAATTTCGCTTTCGTTACCCACATAGCCATCGGTCATGAAACAGACTATGCGCATGGGACCTTCACTCGGCGCACCGTCCAGTGAGGCTCGAATGGCCTTCATCATCTCTGTTCCACCTCTTCCGTAGTGTCCATCTATAAATCGTTTAGCTTGGGCAATGTTCTGGGGCGTGGCCGGGACTGGTCGTGAATAGAGAATGTGTGTGTCCCCAGCAAAAGTGATCACGTTAAACGTGTCGCCAGGGTTGAGCGTATCCAAGGCATAACGCATGGATTCCTTGGCCTTCTCAATGGGGAATCCGTTCATGGAACCAGAAGTGTCTAAAACAAAAACCAGTTCGCGTGGTGTGATTTCATTGGCCAAGATTTTGGCCGGTGGTTCCAGAACCAAATTAAAATAGCCGACGTCGCCGGTCCTGTGGGTCAGTAACGAGTCCCCAATATTCTGCCGAGCGGTGGACCACCCCAGACGAAAATCTTTGTTGGGAATTTCATTCTTGCCCCGCAGCTTCAAGTCAGCCGTAGCACCCTGTTTGCTGGCGATTTCAATTTCATGTGTATTGGAATCCAACGATTGAATGGTGGCCCCGGCATTGAGATGAACTGCAACCGAAATGTCGTGACCAGCGCGGGTTCCCTTGGCGGCAAGCGGCGGATTCACACCCTTGTAGCGCGGACCCACAACCATGGGGAATAGGAATGAATATTTTCCTGAATCGTAAGGCAACTGTTCAATGTATTGGATCTCAACTTTAATGGTGGAACCGGGCGTGATGTTGGCCACCGCCTGCGTAAAAATATTGGGACGTTCCTGGTCAAGCAGGCCCGACATCCGACCGCTGTTCTTCGCCTGTTCGTAAATGCGCCGAGCCTCATCCCGAGTTTTCACTGTCCCTTTGATGGTGTGATCGCCAACCATAATGTTCATGGCGTTCACTGCGGCACCGTGGGGCAAAGGGAAAACATAAATGGCTTCAATCGTTTCCGTCGAAGGGTTGTGGAACTCCTGCGTCACCCGAACTCGGGCCATGGTTCCGCTGATTTCTGCTTTCACATCAGTGTGCTTCAGCGGACAATCTACTTGTTCCCCGCCCCGGTCAACACGCGTAAGCGAACCCGATGCGGCGTTTCCTGTTGCGGCGGCAGCAAGCGCAGTGGCCAACAAGCCGCAACGGATAAGATAACTTTTTTGGATCATTTGAAAATCTCCTTCGTAAGGGGAATCTCAGCCAATGGCAGATCCTTTCGCAATATCGGAATTTTATTTGTAGGTCAGTTTTATTTCGAAGGGAATTGGAATGGGTGCTGGACCGTTGCTGGGAAGTGGAGACGCAGCACCGCCCGCCACCCCGGCACCCTGTTCCCTAAGTTTCATCACAGCACCGGCCTGATTCGTTGGCTGAAAACTACCCCGAAGCGTCAATTCACCAGAAGTGCCATCCAGGACTATTTCGCCGATCGCCGGAATCAGGTAGCGTTCCCCGGCTTGGATATCTTGAATCGCGTTGGGTGCAGACGCAACAATCATGCGTCCATTGATTGGGGCAGTAATCGCAATGCGCACCGCGTCCCCTCTCTTGAGAGCTTCTCCGGAAAGGAGTGGCACAAATGCCCCATCGGAATTTTTTCGTAACACTGAGTAAGCAGGTAGAGCCGAACTCGCTCTTCTGGCTTGGGGCGCCGCTCGGTTCGATGCTCCAACTGCGACAGAGTCAACCTGTACCGAACTGCTCGAAGCGGCCACCATAACTTTTTGATCGTCTGCCGCTTTGTCTTTTAACGCAACTTCTTCTTTTTTACTAGCTTCCAGTGGAGCGATTGCAGGGGCGGCAGCTACTGGCGGTGCCTTCTGTAAACTCTGCATCTGACGAGGTGCCTCAGGCTGCTTCGCCTTAGCCTGTTTCGGCAGCGTCGGTTCTTCGTTCCGAACCTCAGCTTCCATCGGAGCGCTCGTCTTTACTTGAGGACTTTGCACTGCTGGACTTGGGGGCACCGTCACTGGTTGCGTCTGCGGTCTAACCACTACAAATACAACAGCCGCAGCCGCAGCAACCGCCAACCCTCCAGCCCAGGCAAACCAACGGTTGCGTTTAGGCTTCAAGCCTGCAATTACGCGCTCCCGTGCACCAGGCAACAGCAACGCGTCGCGAATGGAATCCTCATGGGCCAGGGCATCAAACAATTCCTGATCTTCAATCGCCGCTGCAAAAAGTTGCTTGCGTTCGTCTTCACTCAATTGACCGGACCCATAAAGAGCCGTCAATTTATGCTTATCGAAACTCATTTGACGCCTCCTAATTTTGAATCAGTCATCTTGACGAGTAGTTCTTTCCGACAACGAGCATCCCACGTGTACACAGTGTTGATGCTATCGGCTCCCAGTAGTTTCTGGATTTCTGGAAACCCCTTCCCTTCCAGCTTCCAACGAAAAATGTTGCGACATCGTTCCCCC
>JAYWBH010000456.1:0-4750 GCA_043781815.1 Bryobacterales bacterium
TTAGAATTCACGGCGCGTGATTTCGCAGGCATGCGCCTGGAATATAAATACCCATGGGCCATGGCTGCCTTTCTGTTGCCTGTGATTCTTGGGTCAGCATTGTTAGCCGCCATTGGACCGGCGGAATCGGCCGTCCGTGGTTCGCTGGTGGAGGCTCTTGAATATGAATAGGGTGTTGCTTGTTGTTAGCTCCGCAGCTTGTTTATTTGGCATGGATTTATTGGGCATGGATGCACGGCAGATTGTTGAAGAGTCGCAAAAGCGTCAACAAAGCCAGTCCCAACGATACGAAGGTGTTTTAGAAGTGACCCAGGCAACCGGCAAGAAATCGTCTAAGCGCTGGACCTACGAACGAAATGGCGCGTTTGGTGAATCCAAATCTTTGCTGCGTTTTGTCGCTCCGGCGGAAGTGAAAGGCGTGGCACTGTTGATCGTCAACCATCCCGACAGAGCTTCGGACCAGTGGATGTGGACGCCGGAGTTGGCACGAGATCGGCGCATTGCGTTGCAGGACCGATCTACCCGCTTCTTTGGTACGGACTTCAGTTTTGAAGATTTGGAAGAACACGACGTGAACCAGAACGATTACACTTTGCTGGGTGAAGAAGCCATGGAAGGCAAACTGTGTTGGAAGATTGAGTCGAAACCCAAGCAAACAAAATCGTCACAGTATGCAAAGGTTGTCACCTGGATTCGTCAGGATATTTACGTTGCCGTCAAAATGGAAATGTACGCTAAAAATGAATTGGTGCGCAGGCTGGAGTATCGCAAAATTGAGAAGGTGCAGAACATTTGGACTCCGCTGGAACTGGAAATGGCTGACCTGAAAAAGAAATCCAAAACAATTTTGAAAACTGAAAAACTGGAATACAACACCACGCTTAAGCCGGATCGCTTCACGCTAGATGCATTGCGACGCGGGGAATGAAACTTCTTGTCCCAATTGTTTTGCTTGGCCATTTACTGAATGGCCAGGATTTTCAGCAGCGCGGCTACTTTGAAACCAGGCTGATTGTATTTCCACAAACTGCACCTGGGGATAGCGGCCAAGCAGTTATGGATAGCTTGTTGCGTTATGAAGCTTCTCAAAAACTGTTCCCCTGGTTGCGGATTCATGGTGCCCTTGACTTGCGTACTGATTCGCACCGCACTACCGAACGGGAATGGCGTTTTGATTGGCAGGATCGCAGTTTGTTGCGCCCTGCCTTTGGATTGCGCAGGCTAAGCGTAGTGGCACACAAAGGTCCGGTGACGTTTGAATTCGGTAAGCAGTTTATCCGCTGGGGAAAGGCCGATGTGTTCAACCCGATGGATCGCTTTGCACCAAAGGATTTTCTGAATGTAGTGGACAGTGATTTTCTGGGTGTGCCTGCGGCGCGACTTTCGCTGGAAAAGGGTTCGGATACGCTAGATCTTGTCTGGCAGTTGCGATTTACGCCCAGCCGGACACCACTTCTGAATCAACGCTGGGCGATGCTGCCACAAGGGTTCGTGTTTCGAAACGGCACAACCGATTTCCCAGGCGGTGGTGCGGGTGGCGTCCGTTGGAACCATTTAGGGAAGGGCTACGAATACTCTGTGGCGTTCTATGAAGGTCGCAACAACCTGCCCCTGTTCAATGCTTCACTCTCCCCAACACTGACGGTGAACATCAACAAATACTTTGCTCAAATGCGCATGTTCGGGGCGACGGCGGCGGTGCCCTTGCGCTGGTTTACGGTGAAAGGGGAATCAGCCTATTTCACGTCGTCCACCAAGTCCGCCGATAATTACATGCAGTATGTAATCCAACTGGAACGGCAATCGGGGGAGTGGTCGTTTGTTGGTGGATACGCTGGTGAAGTGGTCACGCAACGCCGCAATTCATTGGGATTTTCACCAGATCGGGGATTGGCCAAAGCGTTTGTAGGAAGGGCATCTTTGACCATTGATCCGTACCGCACCCTTGCCTTTGAAGGTGCTGTGCGACAAAACGGCGATGGCAGTTGGTTGAAGACAGAGTATACGCAATCGCTCAACCAGCATTGGAAAGCTGTCGCAGCATTTAGTTGGATTCGCGGAACGGCTACTGATTTTTTAGGGCAGTACCGCCGAAATTCGCACGCGCTGTTGGGCCTGCGCTATAGCTTTTAATGGGTCCACTGCGCCATTTCTTTCAGTGTCAATGATAAACTGGGCAATTCTATGATCAAGTCACTTCTAGCCTCCATGCTTGTGCCATGCCTAATGCTGGCCGCCGATTCGCCTAAGTTCAAACTGCCAGCCCCCTTTGAAACTCCTTCTGCAACCAACGCGCCGAAGGTGGTGCCGCAACCGGATGGTAAACAGTTGACCTTGCCATCTGGATTCAAGTCTGAGGAATATGCCTCGGGCTTCAAAAAGCCACGCTACATGATGCAAGCATCTGGCGGAGCGGTTCTTGTCACCGATGCTGTGGCCAACGGTTCAGTGATTGCCATTCTTGCAGACAAAACGAAAAAGGAAATCATCAAGGGGCTGGATCGGCCTTTTGGTATGGCAGTTTGGAAGGACTACTTATACGTTACAGAAGCAGAATCCATCAAGCGCTACAAGTTCAACGGCAAGACTCTTGAAACCGGCGCAGGGGAAGAAGTGGTTTCATTGAAAGGCTACAGCAAGGCCCATTGGACCCGCTCCATTCAATTCGATAAAAAGGGCGAGAAAATGTACATCTCCATTGGGTCGGGCTCGAATGTGGATGCCGGTGACCCACCAGATCGTGCTGCAATCAACGTTTACAATCCCGATGGCACAGGGCATGAAATTCTGGCCGCCGGGCTTCGCAATCCAGTCAGCATTCGTTTTAATCCAGCAAACAGCGTACTTTGGTCCACTGTGCAGGAGCGTGATGGGTTGGGTGATGATCTTGTTCCCGATTACTTCACTTCCATCAAAAGAGGAGCATTTTACGGTTGGCCCTACGCTTACATTGGAAAGAATGAAGAGCCACGGCGCAAGGGGGAATCGCCGCAATTGGTGGCCAAGACCATTGAGCCCGATGTAATTTTGCCAGCCCATTCCGCCGTGATGGATTTCATTTTCTATACCGGAAAGCAGTTTCCAGCCAAGTATAAGAATGGTGCGTTTTTAGCGTTTCGAGGGTCGTCGAACCGATCCAAACGCCATGGTTATTCCATTGAGTTTATTCCTTTCAAAGGGGGCACTCCTGCTGGACCCAGAGAAAGTTTTTTGACAGGCTTCATGATAGGCGAAGGCGAACGGGAAGTTTGGGGACGTCCGGTAGGCATTCTGCAACTGGCCGATGGAAGTTTGCTGATTTCAGAAGATGCCAACAATAAAATTTGGCACGTTAGTTACCAGAAATAAAAGTGAGCGGTGGAATGCTTAGTCTTCTAAAACTTTAGCGCCAAGCATTCCACCCAATACCGGCAGCAGCACAAAAATACCAAAGAAAACGACCATGGATACAAACACGATCAGCAGAACTGCCGAAGGATCCTGAATCGCCTGCATCAACTTTTCAACGTCACCTGCGGGCTGACCGTTTTCAATCAACACTTTCTTGTAGGCATCCCAAAAATTAATTTCTGGTGAAAATGCGATGGCCAACATGTTGATGGTGGCCACTACAATACCAATCACAAAGCAGAAGATGCCAGTGATCCAACCAAGGTGCGCACCATTGCGGATGGTCAAGGATTGCCCTGTGCGGCGGGCATAAAACCAGACCGCAAAGAAACCACCGCCCAGCAGATCCACAAAAAGCAAGGGAATGGAAACAATCGGCGGCAGCGGGACAAAGGTAATCAACCAGAACACCAACGCCACCAGCATGGCCACGGCCACAGCCGCTTTGTTGTGAAAACTGATCTCACTCAGCGCGACCCCAGCCAGTGGCGAAAGCGGTGGAGGCTGAACAATTGCCGCTGGTGCAGCCTCTTCAATATGTTCTTCAGGATCGGCGGCGATCAGATCCCCTTGCGGCTTTCCGCAACGGTGACAAAAGCGGGCCGACTCTACTAATTCTGTTCCGCAACTACAAAACTCAGGCACAACTCCAGTGTCCTTCAATGTGAGCCGCGCGGCAAGTTCAACTCTACCCCTCTCCGCTATGGTAAATTCGTGAATTCATGCCTGGAAAAACTTTACTCGTTGTCGGAAGCCCGACTGCCCCTTATCTGCGCCTGCTCGACCAGTTGCCCAAAGAGACAAGTATTGCCGTCGGAAACCGCCCGGAGGCCTTTGAAAACCTGGGTGCCGAAGCCGATACCTTGCTCTATTGCATGAACGCTGGCGTGGCTTTGAAAGACATTTGGCACGTCACCAAAAACGTGAAGTGGGTTCATTCCATGTCTGCCGGGCTGGATACTATGCTGTTTCCCGATCTTGTCAACGGGCCTGCCGTGTTGACCAACGCCCGCGGCGTATATAAGGAATCGCTGGGTGAATTCGGGATGTTGGGAATTATGTACTTCGCCAAAGACCTGCCCCGCATGCGCCGCAATCAGTTGGCCCACCGTTGGGAACAATTCGATGTGGACATGGTGAATCGGCAGACATTGGGCATTATCGGCTACGGTGAAATTGGTAAGTCGGTGGCACGTCGAGCCCACGCCATGGGCATGCGAATCATCGCCACCCGTCGCCGTCCGCAATTGAACGATGGGGATCCCTACGTCACCAAAAGTTTCGCCATTGAAGATCGCAATCAGTTGATGGCGGAAAGCGATTATGTTTTGGTGTGTTCAGCGCTAACGCCAGAAACCAA
>JAYWBH010000457.1:0-4744 GCA_043781815.1 Bryobacterales bacterium
TTTGAACAAGGTCCAGTGAAGCGCCACGGATGTCCCAGCCATGGCATTGCATTGACACACGATGAAAAGGAATTATGGGTAGCCGATGGGCACAACAACCAAATTCACATTTTCGATTCCACTGTCATGCCGCCCAAACAAATGGTCAGTATCCCTTTGCGCGATTCTCCAGGTTGGATCAGCTTCAGCATTGATGGGAAGGTGGCCTACTCATCGACAGGTGAAATTATTGATGTGGCAAGTCGCAAAATCATCGCCACTTTACAAGATGAAAAGGGTCGTCAGGTGCAGAGTGAAAAAATGTTGGACCTGATAGTTTCCAAAGGTAAGGTAACGGTGGCTGGCAATCAGTTTGGCGTGGGAATGAAGAAGTAATTGAAGTTAGTTTTGGCACTGGCGTTTTGGGCAGGGGACCCGAGCCTTTTCTTTGACAAGCATGTGGCACCCATATTCTTGCGGCGCTGCATGCCTTGCCACAATCAGCAATTAAAGAACGGCGGCATTGCATTCGATGACAGTCAAAGCCTGCTCAAAAGTGGCTCCCACGGCCCTATTCTTGTTGGCGGTAAGCCACAGGAAAGCTATCTACTTCAAACTTTGCGACACACTGGGGACATCCAAATGCCCCCAGGTCGTAAGCTTCCACCGAAAGAAATCAAAATCCTAACAGATTGGATTCAGCGCGGTGCAATTTGGGGATCACCACTGAAACCGAATCAATGAAACTCCGTGGCGCGGTAAGTCAAATTGCATTTTTACCGTGCCGTTTTCTGCAGTAACCCACTTAGGTGATTCCACAGTTTGTAACTGCCCAGCCCGTTCCAGTGCGGCGTATTGTTCCGGCATAGGCTTTTGCGGGGAACCCATATTCTTCCACACTTCGTAAGAGTTGCTGAACTCCTGATCCACCCGGAAATGTTCCATATGCATTCTACCTGAGGGCAATCCGCTCACCGCCAATGCAACGGGAGCAACTGGCCCAGGACGACCCGAATCATGGTAGTTCGACACCAACACTGTAACTGATCGCGCATCACGAGCCGCCATGGCATTCACGTCGGAGGTATCTTTCACGCCACTCTTCAACATGGCGTCTAACTTTGCGGCACCAGAGGTATCTACCTTTAGCCGATCACCGGTCATCATTCCCAGCATCCGAAATACATTCAGCACTGGCTTATCAATCCCGTTGGTTGCTAAATCGCGAAAGCCATCGAAGTAGGGTTGATCTTCAAATTCAAAGGCCCAAGTTACGGCTCCAACCAAGTTCACTCCGTGCTTCTTGGCCAAGTCCAGATGGCGCGACATAATCGCTGCCGTATAACTGGAATACATCACGCCATTGCGATAAGCATTCTGCGAATAACGGCTGGAAGAACACGCCGCGCAACCTTCTGGATCGGACTCGCCGATCATGATTGGCTTGTTCTTCAACTCTGGAAACGATGCAATGATTTCGAAGCCTTTTGACAGATCGTTCATCTGCTTTTCAATTCCCATCAGCACAGTGCCATCGACGAACTTGGGCGAACCCTTTGCATGAAAAAGAATATGATCCAGCGGTGATCCAATTTTTCCAGTAGCGTAATTCTTGCCATGCAACACATGCTCCAAGAACCCGCGTAAGAAGGTAGCAGCGCGTTCACTGGCTGGTCCAGTGGAATCCGGACCGCCCACCTTAGCGGTTGGCAGCGCCCGTTTGACGGCATCGGCAGCATAGTCGTAAAGCTTATGGAACTCTTCAGGAGTGCCTTTCCAATATCCGATATTGGGTTCGTTCCAAACTTCCCATTTCCAGGTTTCCACTTCCGCCTTGCCATAGCGATCTACGCAATGCTTCACCCACTGAAAAACCAGTTCGGCCCACTTGTTATAGTCTTTCGGTGGATAAGCCCAACCAGTGAAGATATCGCCGTAATTATTGCCCACGCCCCAGTTGCGCTTGTAAGGTTGCGGATTAGTGGACATAGCTTCCGGCATGAAACCAATTTGTGCCAATGGCTTCATCTTGCGTTCTATGTAAGTGTCAAAAATCTTGTCGACAATGGTCCAATCGTAAATAGGCTTGCCGTTTGCGTCTTCGGTGTAGGCGTTAGTGGAACCCCACTTCAGGGCTGCTTTGCCATCGCCAGTAACTAACAGGCTATGCGCTCGGACATAGACCGGAACAGGACTCAGCGCGGCCAGTTCGCTGAGAAGTTTCTTACCGTCCTTCATGTAAGTGTAGTTCGGTTCATCGTAACCGAAGTAACTCCAGATAGGTTTCAGCGGTTCAGTTTTTGAGCCTGCGTCCACTTGGATAGTAACGGTTTGCGCGGCTGCAGCGCAGGCGAAAATCGCCGTCAAAGAAAATGCTTTTAGGTTCATCATTAGAAAGTGTATTTCAAAGCTACCTGCATCTGCCGTGGCGATGTTGCTGTGCTGGTAATGCGACCCACGGTGCTTGTATCCAACGTGGAATTTGGTGCGGCAAAGCTGGGAGTGTTGGGCAAGTTAAATGCCTCCACCCGGAACTGCAATTTTGAATGTTCGTTGATCTGAAACTGTTTGAACATGGAAAAATCAACCGTGCGCAGAATATCAGGAGACAGGATGCGAAGTCCGGAATTCCCGTAAGTGAAGTTCGGTGCGGCGATGAACGCAGTGGGGTCAAACCACCGTTCCAGCGTAGGATTGGACGATGTTCCATTGGCAATCCGATCTGGGCGTTGACCACCCACACCAGTGTTGGCCACGTCGCGTGAAAGAGTCACCGTATAGGGAACGCCACTGCGGAAGATAAAGATCCCCTGCACTTGCCATCCGCCAATCACAGCGTTAGCGAAGCGATTTACGTTGGTGGCAATGTGCTTTCCGCGTCCGAATGGCAGTTCATATCCGAAGCTGGATGCAAACGTATGAGGAACCTGAAATTCCGAAGGACCCTTTTCAAAGCGATAGCGTCCACCTGCTGCCGGTGTGCTTAAAGACCACAAGCTTTTGGCAAACGTGTAGGATGTGAGAAACCACACACCACCCGAAAGCCGCTTTTCAAACTTGCCTTGCAGAGCATGATAAGTGGACGAAATGTCATTGGCGAAGTAACTGAAGTTGGAGAATCGAGGGTAAGGCCGCCGTGCTTGCACGCCACCTGCACCAGGCTCAGGGATGTTGAACGCATCGGTTCCGGCAAGGTGAGTGCCTTTGTTTCCGACATACTCAAAATCCACCACCATCATCTTAGTAACTTGCTTTTGAACACCAAAGTTCCAATGTTGATCGTTACCCATTTTCATGTGAGTGTATTCGGGACCCAAGCCAATGGTTGAGTTCGGAGAACCAAGCGGAGCGCCCAGATAAAAGTCAGCCAGGGTGCGATTGGGCACTCCACCACGATCATTCAGCGCGCTATCGCTCAAGTTGAATGGCGGCATATTCAGGTTTACCCGGTCACTGGTGGATTCGCCTTCATAGAAAATTCCATAGCCACCGCGAATTACGGTGGTTTCGCCAACCGGCCTCCAGGCAAAACCAACGCGCGGAGCCCATTGCTTGTTATCCGGGTAAGTAATGGAATAAGGCAGCCCTGCTTCCGAACTGGTTTGGATCAGTGACTTCAAGTAACCATAGGCGGTGGCTGCGGCGGGTTGTGCAGCTAAGTCAATTTGCTGCGACTTACTGGCCACAATAATGGGCCGAGCCAATGTTCCATCAAAGGTTCCGGTTTGTCCACGAAACGCAGTGGCCCAGGGAGTATGTTCGTAACGCAGGCCGACGTTGACGGTAAGGCGGTTAGTTACTTTGAAATCGTCTTGGAGGAAAATGTGCCAGGCGTTGTAAGTGCCTCCGAATGTATCGGAAGGATAACCACGATTGCCAGTACCAGGAATGCCCAACGCCCAATCAGCAAAAGAATCGCCAGTGCGTGCGGCACTTGCGGGATTCTCTGTATTTTGACCATTGAACGACCAACTGCCCATGTAAGTCTTACTGTCGGTTCCAAGCCAGGAATAGTAGCGCCACTTACCGCCAACCTTGACTACATGTCGACCTTTAATCCAAGTTACACTGTCAGTAAATTCGCGAGTGTAGCGGTCCTGTGTTTTGGGGCGCTGATCGAAGGTGGACCCAGCCAGGCCTGCGTATCCAGACCAGGCGAAGTCCGGGAATGAGCCAATGTCGAAGGAACGTTTGGTTTCTTCCATGCCCTTAATCTTGGCTTCTTTGTTGAAGTCTGTCCCTTGCAGGTATGGCGCCAAAGAGATTACACCGTACAGAGTATTGAAGCGAAATTCATTGAGGATGGTGGGCTTTAAGTTACTGGTGATGGCAATTGTGTAATTCTGGCCACGCGTTTTGGATGCAGCCACGCCCAATGCCGGAGCGCCGCCTGGTTCACCCAAACGGTTGTTGTTGAGGCTCCAGCGAAAGAAGATTTTGTGTTTATCGCTGATGGTGTGATCTACGCGAGAAGTGGTTTGATCTTGATCCACGGCGGTGGAAGGCGAGAATCGAAAAGTGGCCCCAGGGGTAGCCACAGTGGGAATGTACGAGTTGAAATAAGCAGCTTGCGGAGACAAACGATTTGCAGGAATACGATTCCCGGCAAACGGAGTGCGGGTGGTGCCAACCGTAGTTAGCGGATCGTAAATCGTGTTTGTTACTGCGCTGAAATCGCCGGTGAGCATGGCGGCGGTGGGACTAGTGCGACTTACAACATTGCCTTGCCGTTCCCGTGTGCCTTCATAATTGAAGAAGAAAAAAG
>JAYWBH010000458.1:0-4737 GCA_043781815.1 Bryobacterales bacterium
GAAATTGAAGCCAACGGATTCAAGCTGGTGAAATCTGACGAGTTCAATCCTAAGTCGCAGTACTTAGCCATATTTGAGAAACAATGAATCGTCGTCAATTCGGAGTAACTTCGATAGCCGGAATGGGAAGTCTGCTGGGCCAAACGGCTAAGCCTTTGGCACGACCATCTGCCGACCAGTTGGCCTGGCAGGCAATGGAACTTTCCATGTTTGTGCACTTTGCGCCGAACACTTGGCAGGATCGCGAATATGACGATCTGTCTACACCGCTCGATAAAATTCAGCCGAATAAATTGGATACCGATCAATGGGTGAGCGTGGCCAAATCGATGGGGGCCAAGCAGATTATATTCGTCGCCAAGCATACGGGAGGCTTCTGCTGGTGGCAGACGGAGACATCGAAATACGGCGCAAAGGAACTGGGCTGGCGCGGTGGCAAGGCTGACCTGATGGCTGATCTTGCAAAATCCTGCAAACGTGCTGGATTAAAGATGGGTGTGTATTTGAGCCCGCAGGATCGGAGTCAGGATGTCGGTCTGGGCGGCAAAGCGAAGACGCCCGAAGCGCAGAGTAAGTACGACTTAGTGTTCCGCCAGCAACTAACTGAGTTACTGAGTAAGTACGGAGACATGAGCGAAGTGTGGTTCGATGGGTCCAGTGTTGTGGATGTGGGCGACATTCTGAAGCGTCATGCCCCACATGCCATGATTTTTCAGAGTAAGTACGCAACCATCCGCTGGGTGGGTAACGAACTGGGATACGCACCGAATCCGGCATGGAACTCCGTTTCGAATGAGGCTGCTGCCAGCGGCGTCGCCACAGCGAAGGACGGTACGCCTGACGGAACTATCTGGCTACCCAATGAATGCGATGCCCGCATGCGTCGTGAATGGTTTTGGAATACAAAGAACGACGAATCGTTGAAGACAGTGGATCAGTTAATGCTGATGTACTACCGCTCTGTGGGGCACGGGTCGCTGCTGTTGTTGAATCATACGCCAGATACAACGGGTGCCATTCCAGAATCTGACGTGAAGCGCGCTTCCGAGTTTGGGGAAGAGATTCGCCGACGCTTTGAAGAGCCTGTGGCGGAAAGCAAAAGCACCGGACGTATTGTGGAATTGCGATTGCCCAAGGTGGCGCGGATTGACCATGTGGTGCTGATGGAAGACATCCGCAATGGACAACGGATCAAGAAATATTTGGTGGAATCTTTCACGTCGGAAGGATGGAAGATGCTGAGCCGAGGCACGTCCATTGGCCACAAGAAAATCGACCCATTTCCGGCGAAGGAAGTGGCGCGGGTGAGGTTGCGGATTGAGGAATCCATCGGTGATCCTATGCTGCTTCGTTTCGCGGTACATGCCGTTGGGAAAGGCGAAGGCCTAGCTCCCATCGATTCTTTTCAGACTCATATTCTGCGTAGTTGGAATCCAGGATCGGTGAAAGTGGGTGACGATACCTGGGACTTGGACATCACTTCCCGAGTAGAAGCGGCTGGTCAGTATGAACTGGAATTCTTGTCGACTGGTGGAGAAAACCGGCTGAGTATCGACAGCGTATCGCTACTGCACGGCGGTACGGATTCGCCAGAATTTGTGAGGCGGGTGGGGCGAGGACCGCAATTTAGGGTGTCGATTACGGGATTGGGCGAGATTCTGAAACTGCGGGTGAAGGTGACGGTGAAAGATGGCACAGACACGTTCGGTCAGGTTTTCTTGCGACAGGTTGAGTAGACTTGTGGAGCCGAACAATGACTCGTAAGTACTCGCTGGTAATCGAAGGTGAACCTGGTAGCTTCAGCGCCTATGTGCCTGAGCTACCCACAATTCTTGTTACAGGGCGATCGTTGGAAGAACTCACTGCACGGGCTGCTGACGCTATCCTAATTTACCGGAGTGCCTGCGGACTTGAGTAAGCCCCAAATTAATTAGCCGCAGATGAACGCCGATAAACGCTGATAAGATCCAAGACTCATTGTCTGTTTTATCTGCGCTCATCTGCGCCATCTGCGGATAACTTTCGGCATGTGCTATATTCAAAAAGACTGGCTAGACCACGCGGAGAGATGGCTGAGCGGTCTAAAGCAGCGGTTTGCTAAACCGTCGTAGTACCTAATAGTGCTACCGAGAGTTCGAATCTCTCTCTCTCCGCCATTATTCCTACCTTTTTTTTCTAGCTCGTTAAGCCATTACGGATTCCAAACCTTACAATATCCCCAGTGCTATGGAGATTCAACTTCTCCATCAAACTGCCTCGATGCGACTCCACGGTATACACGCTCAAGTTCAGCGCATTGGCGATGTCCTTATTTGTTTGCCCTTCGGCAATCATCGTCAGTACTTCGCGCTCTCTGCTGGTCAGCAGATCAACGGGATTGGAAACGAACCTGCGATAGTCAACCAGAATGGCATCGGAAATGGCCGGGCTTAGAAACGCTTCTCCACGATTGACTGAGCGGATGGCCCGCAGCAAATCGTCGTCTTCTGAATCTTTCACCAGATAGCCACGCGCACCGGCACGAAGAATTTCCCGAACATACACGGAATCCTTGTGCATACTCAGGGCGATCACTTTGGTTTGAGGTAGTGTGTCGCAAATTTGACGGGTGCCTTCAATGCCATTGAGTTCGGGCATGGAAATATCCATCACCACGATTTCGGGCTTCAGCTTTTGCGCCTGCTCAATTGCTTCACGACCGGTCTTGGCTTCGCCAACCACTTCCATATCGGCCTGAGAATCAATCAACATCTTCACGCCTTTGCGGAGAATGGCGTGATCATCAGCCAACAAAACTCGAATTTTCTTGTTCTGCATTTCGTTCCACCTGCTGCAGCGGGGCTTCTACATGAATCCGCAAACCACCCTCATCACGATTCTCTACGATCAGGTCACCGCCCAGTTGCCTGGCTCTGGCGCGCATTCCAACCATTCCCAAACTAGGAGCCTTATGTTCTGGAGTCGACTTCAACCCGTGGCCATTGTCGCAGATCGTAAGCTGCACAACATCGTCTTTTACGGAAAGTTCAACTGAAGCGGATGTGGCACCAGAGTGCCGGGCGATGTTTGTGAGTGCTTCTTGCGCAATGCGGAAGAAGTGAGTTTCCACCGCTTCCACCAACCGACCTTGGGATGTGCAGGAATATTCTACGGGAATTTGGGTGCGCTGCGTAAATCGTTCGCAAAGCCAACGAAGCCCTGAATCTAAACCGAAGTCATCTAGGATCACTGGACGCAACACTTGGGACAACTTACGGACATCTTGCAGCACTTCATCCACAATGCCAATGGATTCCTGACGGATTGCGCCGAAGCCAGTGTCGGGCACAAGGCTCAACATGCGTCGCAAACCGCTGAGCGATTGCCCTAATTCATCGTGCATTTCGTGCGAAAAGCGCCGTGCCATTTTTTCATGACCATCAATCATGTGCCAGGAAACGTGGGCCAATTCCGCAGCCTGCCATTCCAGCTTGCCAAAGGCGCGGTGCAGGATCCACACGGTCATTGCCGCAGTGCCAACGGCTAGCAGGAAACAAAACCCCAGTACCCAAGCCAATTGGTCAATCAGCAACTGCGTTTCCTTGACGATTTTCGCTTCCAGCGACGCGGCCCGATCATTTTGAGGAACCTGTTCCCGGATCAGTGCCTGGGCGGCGTCTTGGATTCGGTCAGAACCGGAATAGCCCAAGTATCCTGCCAACAACACCAAGCCGACCAACAAACCAAAGCCGACCAATGAGATATAGAATACACGGCGCCGAGAGATAGGTGGGTCAACCACCAGCTCGAGCGGTGAATTTGCGGTAATTGGCTGATCCATGGAACTCTTAAATGCCACTACAATCATAATCGCAGTAGAAATGAAAGTGGAGCATCCCCTAGTGGGGCTAGGAAATCCAGCGGCAATCGGGGGCGGCGGGCATTTGCAATTTGCTTCCATTACGATTGGTATCCCCTCCATAGGGGATAAAATCATCCTGTGAATGGGGGAGGTGGGGCTCACTTGCACCTGGAAAAATACCACTTCAATGTGAGGGTTCTTGGTCGTGAAATCACCGATAATGAAAGCTGTGATAAAGAGGACCATTGTAGCTGGGCTGATGATTGGAGCCTTCCTCCAGGCCCAAAGCCCGGTTGAAACTTCTGCAATTACGCTGGATCAGGCAATTCAAGAAGCCATCAGCAAGAACTTGGATTTGATAGCGCAACGCCTGAATGTAGGGGTGGCGGAAGCGCGTGAGATCACGGCTGCGCTGCGCCCCAATCCCGTTTTAACAGTTGCCGGTCAGACCTTGAATTTACTGGGTTCCACTTACTCTCCAGATACGCCTTTGGGGCCAAACCAACTCAACATCCATACAGACTTTCCTATGGAGCGCGGTCATAAACGGGAAGAACGGATTGCGCTGGCCAAGGAACAAAAGTCATTGGCTGAACTGGGTGTAAGGGAAGCTATTCGACAGGTGATTTTTGGCGTTCAAACCGCGTTTGTTGACATTCAACAGGCGAAGAATAATTTATCATTGGCCCAGGAAAACCTACGCAGTCTGAACGGCGTGGTGGTGATTAACGAAGCGCGTCTGCGCAGTGGAGATCTTTCCCAATTGGAATTGGACCGGTCACGGGTGGCTGCCTTTCAATATCGTGCATCGGTACAACAAGCCCAATTACAACTGGATCAGGCGAAGACCCGCTTGCAGCTTTTAATGGGACGTCGCATTCGAACCACTGGTTTCG
>JAYWBH010000459.1:0-4720 GCA_043781815.1 Bryobacterales bacterium
GGACTCATTCAACCTAACATCCAACTCCGGAACACTCGGTCAAAACCGGACATTCTTACTTTGCTGGGATTAGGACATTTCTACTTTGCCTTGACAGGTCTTTACTTCTGGCGACCAAAGGTAGTAAGCGGACTCGTGGACTCCCGTTCTCTTGAATGTCTTTTGGTCTTTTTGGTTAATACTAACAATGCGATCCCGTAAGGGATTGCCCTCAAGATTAGCGGTAGCGCCATTGAGAATTCGCAGGACTGTAAACTGACTAAAAAATATAATACTGCATACCAACCAAAGAGCAACGGGAACTATGGGATTATTACGCCAGACTCGCGAAAGAAAAATGACACTTCCCGATAGATAATTCAACCTAAAGCTCCTGAACAAAATGCTGACATTGGTTTCATTGGCGACGCGATGGGCTCATTTCAAAAATGATCACCCCTGTTGGACCGCTCTTGGTGAAAAGGAGATTTCCTTCGCGGGTCTTACCCGCCAAAACACCTGGCGTAGTTACTGTTTTCCCCAAGAATTTCCCTTTGGAATCGAATTTGAGTATTTGCGTGGATACGCCTTTGGCTTCGGGTGATCGAATTCCTACATAAACATCGCCCTTGATTTGAAAGATATGACTGATCATCTGCAGCGAGTCTCTGGCCTTACGAGCCTCGGCGAAATCAGTCATGTCGGGGAGAATTGGAAGGGCTGGGATTGTAATAAATTTAGAAGTTCCAGACAGAAGGTCAATTATCCAAAAGCCTCTCGAAGCCATATCACTCACATACAGAGTTGTTGTTGTCTCTGAATCCATAACGATGTTTTGCCAACGGATATACATTCGTTCAATGCGTTGCTTGTCTTCTGTCGTGGTTAAAAAACTTCGGAGAAACTTGCCGCTTTGCATATCGTATTCGTGAACAAGTCCCAAACAGCCCTTCGTTGCCATCCCATCCTTGGCTAAACATCCGCCCAAATATTTCCTGTTTTGTTCAGGCCTGAGCAAGATCGAATCTGCGGAGAAAGTCGGGCTCATAACGATGTCTGAGCCAGCAAGTGATCCATCCAGTGCAAACTTGCTGATGCGGGTCTGTCCGGCGTCAGCAACCCAAATCCAGTTTTTATCATCCAACGTAAATCCACGAAGGTTGGAATATTTACCGGGGCCGCGACCCTTTTCGCCGATTTCCCGAATCAGAATTCCATCATTTGAATACAGTTCTATGCGCGAATCTGGTGGGCTTTTGGTCAAATCCATACCCCACAGAAGGAACCCCTTTTGAGGGATTACGGCGACGCCCATTACATCGGAGGAATCCTGTTTGTGAAGCAGTGTTTGTTTGACCATACTCAAGCGCAATACGGGTTCAGCCGCAGTTGCAGCACCCAACGCAACAAGGAGCAATGACCATAGCGAAACTGATACTAGCGGCATTTGCTGTTCTCCGTCGAAAAATTATCAACTGTTGTACTTCAACTACTTTAATGGGTATTGCAGCAGCAAAGCAGTCGCGTGCAATGATAAATTGAAGGTTCCTGTTGAGGTGGAAATGCGGCTTTGTGATTTATTGACGGCAACACTATTTGGACTCGCGATGTTGGGTACTGCCACTTGCGCCTTAGCCCAAACGCCGGGAGTGCGTCGCGTCGGTGGTTTTGTGCCTGGCCAGGAGCGGCCACCGGGTGATCCTATCCAAATTGCCCGTGGAAAAACGTTGTACGAAATTGGCTGTAGAGGCTGCCATGGGGCCGACCTTCGGGGCGGTGACATGGGTGGACCCAACTTACTGCGATCGCAAGTTTCTTTGAGTGACATGGACGGGGAATTGATCGTTCCCATCATCGAAGGCAGCCGCCAAGGGATGCCTAAAATTCCCATGAGCGTTGCCGATGCCAAAGCCACTTCAGCCTATGTTCGCAGTATCGTGGCCACTATCGGTGGACAGGGCATGCCACCTTCCATCGGGCAACTTCCTCCGAATATCGTAGTGGGTGATGCCAAGGCCGGGCAAATTTATTTCGACAGCAAATGTGCCGCCTGCCATTCGACAAATGGTGACATGAAGGGAATTGCCAAACGGATTTCCGATCCGAAGATTTTGCAAAATACCTGGGTCGCCGGAGGTCGTCCCGGTCGTGGTGCTGCTGTACAGACGGCATCGAAAGCACGCATCGTTACTGCCTCTATTAACACTGCCAATGGGGATCGTTTTGAAGGGAAGTTGGTGCGCATAGATGACTTCCTGGTAACTGTGGAAATAGAAGATGGGTCGTTGAAAACTTTCCGCCGCAATGGGGACTCGCCACAAGTGCTTATTCGCGATCCAATGAAACCACACAGAGACTTACTCCCCACTTACACTGATAAAGACATTCACGATGTAACTGCCTATCTGGTGACCTTAAAATGATGATCCGAAACCTGTTATTGTTACTACTCTCATCGGCACTCCTGCCAGGGCAAGGTAAAGGAGTGGATCCGGCTGAACTGTTGAAGCCGCTGAAAGAATCCTGGTTGACTTACAACGGTGATTACTCCGGTAAACGTTACAGCGCGTTGACGCAGTTAAATACGTCGAATGTGAAGCATCTTTCGCTGGCTTGGATGTCGCGTTTGACACCCGGCGCTGGTAGCGCTGCAGCAGCGCGTCGTGGTGGAGCAGGGCGTGGACCCATCCTTACAACTGGGGGCGAGGGCACCGGGGAATTTGCCGCTGGTGGCGGATCTATCAAGGCCTCTGTTCTGCAAGTGGATGGCACTTTGTACTTCACCATGCCCGACAATGCCTGGGCTGTGGATGCCCTGGACGGGCGCGAACTTTGGCACTACTACTGGAAGACCAAAGGCGGAACTCACATTGGAAATCGCGGCCTGGGTATGTGGAAGAACTACCTGTTTATGGAGACGCCCGATAACTATCTGGTCTCGCTTGATGCAAAGACCGGCAAGGAACGATGGCACAAACCCATCGCTGATCTATCGCAAGGTTATTTCTCTACGCCTGCGCCAATTGTAGCGGGGAATCATGTAATTGTGGGCACTGGTAACGACATTGATGCGCCCGGATTTCTGCAATCATTCGATCCTGAAACTGGCGAGCTGCAATGGAAGTTTTTCACGGTTCCGATGAAGCCCGGCGATCCGGGTTTGGATACTTGGGCCAGTCTGGATGCCGCACGGCATGGTGGTGGGCAAACCTGGATCCCCGGTGCTTACGATCCTGAAACAAAGCTCTACATATTTGGCACAGGCAACCCCACCCCTGCTTACACAACCGGCACTCGCGGCGAAGGGGACAATCTGTTCACATGCGCGCTGGTCGCAGTGAATGTTGAGACCGGTAAAATGGCCTGGTACTTTCAAACATCGCCGCATGACATGCACGATTACGATTCTGCGCAAACTCCCATTCTGGTAGATGGCTTATTCAATGGCAGAATGAGAAAAATGGTACTAACTGCTGCCCGCAATGGTTACTTCTTCACATTAGATAGAGTAACTGGTGAGGGTCTGGTTACAAGTAAGTACGGCATGATGACTAACTGGGCGAATGGCTTGAATAAGTTCGGCGGCCCCAAGCGCGATCCCAGCAAGGATCCAACCGTGCCCGGCTCACTTGTCTCACCTACTTCCGACGGCACTGTGAATTGGGAACCACCAGCTTACTCTCCCGATACAGGTTTATTCTACGTTCCAGAATCCAACGCGCATTCCATGTTTTATCTGACCGATGTGGATCCACGGGGGTCAATGGGATTGGGCGGTAAGGAAGAAGTTGGCGTGGGGAGCACAGGAAACTTTCTCTCAGCAATCGACTATCGAACGGGCAAAGTAGTTTGGCGACATCCATATTATGGCGATGGCGGGGGTGGTGGCGGATTGCTGGCAACCGCCGGGAAGCTGCTATTTGCGGGCGATGGCGCGGGGAACATAGTAGCGCACGATGCGGCGAATGGTAAGCCATTATGGAACTCACGCATTGGCCGAATCACAAATGCTCCGCAGACTTACTTACTGGATGGTCACCAGTACTTACTGGTAGCAACCGGGGATATGTTGTGGTCGTTTGTATTGAACTAACCCGTATACTGAGAACAGGTAAAATCCAATGATGCCACTGACCCCAAAAAATTCTCAAGTCGAAACTTTCTCCAACGAAGCACTACGAGGAAGCACGCCGAAACGGAATATTGGGCACTTCTTGGCTACGAAAGTGTGGCCTTTTGTACCGGCTGGGGTCTTAGGTCGCGAAGTCACAAGAGAAGCAGTCGAGGAATACCTGGGGTTCGGACCCGGGGGAGTTTGAAGTCCAATCAATTTCTTCCTATCGCCAATGCTTCCATAGTACTTTTGGCGATTAGCAGCTAACTCCCATGACGAAGAAAGCGGTTCCTAATTACTGCATTGTAATTACTGCATGAGCATTTGAACTGGACTTTGGATAACTTTGGATATACTGAAGCTGTGCTGAAGAACAAACCAATCCGCAGCATAGAGCAAAAACCGAGCGACCTACCCACCTACACGATATCCGAAGCTGCTGCTTATTTGGCTGCGTCACCTCGAACAATCCGATCATGGTATGTTGATTCACCCATTTTAGATGCATCAGCCATTGCTGGTGGTGTCCACCCTCAGCGGTCACCCAAAAGCGGCCATTGATGGTCACCTGAAAACCGGCCAATAGAAAGCAAGCCAGGACATTGAATCCGACGGAGCTAAACTCCG
>JAYWBH010000460.1:0-4714 GCA_043781815.1 Bryobacterales bacterium
AGACCCATAAGCGCTAAGATAAGTTTTTTACAGCAATAGGTTGTGGCATTCGTGGCAGGCACCACAACCAGCAGCAATTGTTTGCAACATTTCCAGGCACAAATGTTCTTAAGTTAGCGCTTATGAGCGCTTATGGGACAAAAGACCTGGACTGAATCCTTTTTTGCAGACTTTCCCAAGTACTTAAGCGCTCGAATCAGCTTGTTATCATAATAGTTCCGTTGATATTAGAACAAATTAGATCGAGTATGGTTTATGTTGAGAAAAATCCAATTTTCGGCCCCGATAGCCGAAATGTGGAAAATGAGAGACTTGACTCGTTCCATCTTATGACAGGGTTGGACTTAGGCTAGAATTCATCTTTGCTTGAGAAATCCGGAATTCGCCATCGACGAGTTTCAAAACCGTTCAACGAACGTATTCCATTCAACGCAAAGTCGTTGCTTCATAATAGTTTATCAGCTTTGAAGGAATTCCATTGTTGCTAACCTCGGGATTTAAGGTCTTTGACCCCGCATTGATTTGTAAAATCTCCATCTTTTCCTAATCGCCAGAGGATGGAACCTGACCCATAGCCATGTTGATAGCCGATTTTAATAACCCAGTCTTGACTTCGTGACAAATAAAGCAGGTTTCCATCCGGAGTTTCCGATAGCGAATTCCCATGCAGCCAGTCATTTCCTGTGTCAGCAAGGAACAGCGGCGGGCAAGTTACCACGTTGCAAACATCTTCCTGTGTAGCCATGCGATGAACGTCCAGATTATCGAAGCCATCCCAGGTCCAAACCACTTCCAGATCCTGATTCATAACGATAATCATGTCACCGACAATGTTCACCGGGCCAGGGCCCTGAACGTCGTTCATTATCTGTTCCACGGTGCCAAGAACTACAATACGGCCGTCGGAAAGGCGACGTGCTTCGTGGTGGAACCCGCTAATTTGACGCTTACCCATTTGAGCCAACTGCTGGTTGACTGTTTACCAGTGAATTTGGCCGCACGCCGTGGTCACAAAATACGACGGGCCGGGATCATAATGGCAAAGGCTTTTCCACGTTACTGGCTGGTGGAGGCGTGAAGGGCGGGGTGGTGGAAGGGTCCACCGATGAAGTTGGCTATCAAGCTGTGGAGCAGCGGCACTACATCAGCGACTTGCAAGCGACCATTCTGCATCAGATGGGTTTGAACTATAAGAAGATGGATTTCACGTTGAACGGACGGGCGTTTCATTTGATTGAAGAAGGCACTGGTCCTATGTTGAACGTGTTGCGGTAACTTACTCTTTGGCATCCTTATTTTCCACAAGAGGCAGCGCGAAGGCCACGTAAATACCGCCTGATTCGGCACCACGAGCCTTGCCTCCACCAGCGGCGATTACAACATACTGCCTACCATCTACTTCGTAAGTGGCAGGCGTTGCGTTGCCGCCAAAGGGTAACGTTGCTTCCCATAAAAGCTTGCCCGTATTCTTATCGAATGCGTGAAATTTCTTATCGTAACTGGTGGCGCCAATGAACAGCAGTCCGCCAGCGGTGACAATGGGACCTCCGTAATTTTCGGTGCCGGTATTCTTCATCCCCTTGGCTGCCAATTCCGGATATTCCCCGAACGGAATTTTCCAGGCATATTCTCCGGTGTTCAAATTGATGGCGTTTAATGTGCCCCAGGGTGGTGCGATCGCCGGGTATCCATCGGGATCAAGGAACTTGTTATAACCGGTGAAGCGATACTTCAGATCAATGGGCGATGGTGCGCCACTCACTAATTCCTTATCCTGACCGCTCATCACAAACTCCAAGAGTGCCTGTAGGGAAGCGGCTGGAAGATTCGGAAATCCGGGCATTCTTCCTACGCCTTGACGAACCAATGCACTAACATCGGCGACCTTCAGTTTGCTGCTCAAGTCTTTCAACGATGGAACTTGTGGAGGCGCCCCAGCCATATCGTCACGATGGCAAATGGCACATTGCGCTAAGTACACTTGCCGTCCCGACGTCTCAACTTTAGCTTCAGCCAAGGATGCGCGCCAGGCCATTTCATTGGAGTTCACGAACAGCAAATTCGTTTCTGGATCAAAGGCGGAACCACCCCATTCGGCAGCACCATCAAAGCCCGGAAATATTATGGTTTCCTGTCCAATGGCAAAGGGCACAAACTGTCCGTCACTACGAAACTTGCGGAACTGTTCCAGTGCCCAGGCGTGTGCTTCCGGAGTGCGATTGGTGAGCATAGCTTCCGTTAACCGTTGCCGTGCATAAGGGGCTGGCTTGGTTGGCAGAGGTTGAGTTTGCGCAGCGATTTCCCCTGGAACCGGGCTTGCGGGATACTTACGATACTCAATGGGAAACAGCGGCTTGCCGTTGGTGCGGTCAAACAAATAAACAAAGCCCTGCTTGCTGGTTTGGGCCACGGCATCTATGGCTTTTCCATTGTGTGTGACGGTGACTAACGTCGGAGGCGATGGAAAATCGCGATCCCAAATATCGTGCTTTACGGCCTGAAAATGCCAAATTCGTTCGCCGGTGGCGGCGTTCAAGGCAAGCATGCAATCGGCGAACAAATTGTCGCCTATGCGGTTGGCACCGTAGAAATCAGCCGCTGCCGATCCGGTAGGAACAAATACAATTCCACGCTTTTCATCCACCGCCATACCAGCCCAATTGTTGGCTGAGCCGGTGTAAGTCCAGGCTTCTTTGGGCCATGTTTCATAACCCACTTCGCCGGGATGCGGGATGGTGTGAAACGACCAACGCAGCTTGCCGGTGACAACATCGTAAGCACGAACGTCGCCGGGGGAAGCGGGAAGTCCTTCGCTAGTTCTGCCGCCGACAATCAGAAGATCTTTGTAGATCACGCCGGGAGTGGTGAGGGCCACCGACTGCAATTTTGGAGGGCGACCCAGATCTTCATGCAGGTCAATGTGGCCGTCGTGACCAAAGCTGGCGATGGGGATTCCGGTGCGTGCATCAAGAGCGTATATGTGATTGCGGACGGCAACGAAAACTCGTTTATCATTCTTATCATTGGCCTTATTATTGGCGTTGGCCCAATACGTTAACCCTCTGTTGGGCCCTCTACTTTCGAGGCCGGCATCGAACTTCCAAAGTAGTTTTCCGGTGGCCGCATCCAGCGCGATGGCTTTATGTTTGGCGGTATTGGCGTAGAGGATTCCGTCAACAATAATGGGATGTGTTTGCAGACCACCGGGCCCGTCGGCTGTGTCATAGGACCAGGCAACTTGCAGTTGACTGACGTTGGAGCGGTTAATTTGTTTCAGGCTGGAAAATCGTCTACCTTCGGTGCCGCCATATGCTGGCCACTCTTCAGCAGCGTGGAGGAAGGTCAGCGATAGGGCGATGATTAGGATTCGATTGGTGGGCATGCTTTAAGGCAACATATCGAATCGTTGATCCCGCCGTCAAGGCTGAGAACTATGAAAAAACGGTCGCAAGGGATTCGTCCCAATCTTCGTGGTTGAATGCGCATACAGCGTCGGAAAGTATTATAAGAAGACACAATGAATATCTACAGACAACTGCTTATGCGTTGTTGTTTAATCGCAATGATCGGCAACGCTGAAGCAGCAGAGGCGGTTTGTGAACACACAATCCAAATGAAAGCGTATTCCATCTGCCTACCCAATAACTGGTTTGTTGAAAAGAACACTATCATCGATCAAGTTGCGGCTTGCAATAAGCCCGCTGACAAATGTACTGGCAATGGCGGCGGCTTTCCATTGGCAGAAGCGGTTTTTGTCTTTATAACTCCCGTGTTAGGCAATTCCAGAATAGCTGGGACAGCAAAGGATATTGCCCAGAGGCAAAAGGATAGGGAAGGGAGTGGTGATGTAGTGAAAATCGATCTTGGAGGTGGCAATTATTGTTATCGGTTTCGTTCGCTACAAAACGAACTTTTGATATGGAACGAAGTTTATGGACTACAGGTTGGTTCCACGGTCTTCCGAATTTGGGCTCAATACAACAATGAAAAATGGGCAATTCGGAAGCATCGGTCAGCTGTTTTAACTGTCGTCAAGTCGGTGCGTTTAGTAGATGCGGTTAGATGAGAAAACTACGGAAAGAAAAGAGGGGGGTTGGCTCGGCGTCAGTATTGATAAGATGAAAAAGTGCAAGATAGGGCTGTCTCGGTTTTTCCAGTTTTGCCGCCTGGGAGTTTGGGCTGGAGTCGGAGTCTATACGGGAATCTATTTTGAGAAATATAATTAGAAGGACGGCATTGATTGCTGGCGTTATCGCTCTTATTCCGGTACTTTGGCTAGCTTATACTCTCGGGATCGCACTTGGTTTATGGCAGCCTGTCACTCGACCAAAGGGTGTTTCACCATCGGCCCGTTATGTCTCACTCATTGAAGATGCCACTTGGTTTGATTGCTCCATTGATCTTGAGAAGGATGTAAATATCTGTAAAGCATGGACGTGGACTGGCAGGTTAATCGCTGACGGAGAGTTTCGCCTCGAAAATGAAGGTCGTGCAGCAACCAAGTTGGAATTGAGACCGACACTGGTACAGGTTACGAATGGCCGGGCTTCTATGATTTACCTTTTTGGTGAACGAGGGGCATTTACTAAGATCCTTGTTCCCATTTCGAGGTGAAAATGGAAAACCTAGTAGAGCATGGAAGGGGTAAGGTGGGGACAGCCCGCGTGTTTCCACGTTTAGTGGCCAGAATTATGAGGAAACACGCGGGCTGTCC